>DYOU01000168.1 GCA_020720365.1 Candidatus Elulimicrobium sp. | reverse complement strand
TTGTTTCCTTTCCTTTAACTGTCCAGAAAATGGAACTTGATAAAGGATGGCGTGGATAGGGTCAGCCGTGGCATTGTGGGTATCTCAGAGAGACTTCCGTTGTTAAATTTGAACAAACTTGTCCCATTCAACTTTTTGTGGAGGGGGAAATGGGATCATATGCCGGCAGAATTAGAGCTAACCTAACCAAATTACTTCTTTTTTTCATATTCTCTGCATTTTTCCTCGGCGTCTTACACGTCGATGTCTCCGCCGAAGAAATATCCGATGATGATATCAGAGATTATGTCAAAACAATGTATACGGCATTTAACTTTTCAGACGCTGTTATCAATGATGCCTTGAATATTGTGCCGCATGGGTATGTTCATCCTTATCTCAGTGTTTTCAAGGCAGTTATTGCCACAGATGAAGTTGCACACGATCTTCTTCAACAGAAATACAAAGATGCAATAATAACAGCCGGTAAGTATTCGCTTGAGTTGTCGATAAGTTCTACATTTGCCGGGACCATCTTGAGTGCTCCCATGGCTACGGCAAAGCTGGCTGTCATACCAATCGAGTATTTTCTTAACGAATTCATCGAGACAGTCAACGAGGCTTCTTGGAAAAGGCAGGCCATCTGCTATTTCAAGGCAAGAAAAAATTTCAGTTCTTCCTATATTGCTAATGGTGCGGGTTCGTGTGAATACGATGCCTGTTTTACAGATGACGGCTGGCTCTATACCGTCGAGGACACACAATGCTGCGATTACCTGGCGTGCAGGCCTGCCGATTACACTCCGCAACAGGTTTATGGGGCCTTGGAAGATGAATATCAGGCATTCAATAAAGCAGTTACGTTCGAACACGAAAAACAGCAATTTGAAAAGTCGTTTATCGATGCCATTCAGCCAGGATTCACCTACGAACCTTCTTCTCCCTCGGTGCTCTTTCCGGTTAATTTTTCTGCCAGTGGATTGGAACTCGATGAATCACGCATTTCTTCCTATACCTGGGATTTTGGGGACGGGAACGGTGCGGCGGGCAAGACGGCAAGTCATGTCTATATGGCATCCGGATCTTATGAAGTAGAACTGAGCGCCATTGCCACCACGGGCGAGGAGATCATCGTCCGGAGAACCATATATGTCAGACCGCCTGCCATCGAGGTCTCTTACCCCGATGGTTTTGAATCTTTCCAACGGCGATTTTCTACACCCGAAGCGTCGAATGTCGAGGAATACCGGTGGGATTTTGGTGACGGAACGCCGACCGACGACGGAAGG
>DYOU01000014.1 GCA_020720365.1 Candidatus Elulimicrobium sp. | reverse complement strand
AAATAATAGCTATGGTTGCTGTAATAAGTTGTTTATCAGAAGTGGTTAAACAAGATGAATGAGGTGTTATGAAGACAGAGAAGTTTTTATTCTTTCTTTTAGTGCTAGGTTTGATCATTCTATCGAATGCAACGGCACAGGAGCAAGGGCTGTTAACATTAAATGATTGTTATACGCTGGCATTGGTTCGTAGCGAATCTATAGGCATTCAGAAAGAGTTGATCAAGGAAACGGAAGGCCTGATGAAGCAGTCTTTGAGTACGGCTTTACCTAGGATTGCATTTGCGTATTCTGAAAAATGGCAGGATGTTCGGCCCAATGATAGGTTGGATGGTTCTGTACCGGAAGGTAAGTTCACATTTACGCAGCCGTTGTTTACAGGATTTAAAGAGTTTGCAGCTATTCGGGCGAGCAAGCAGATTGTCCGGCAGCATGCGGCGACCCTTAAGAGGGCTTTGCAGCTTCTTTTTATGGATGTATCGGACGCTTTCTACCTATATTGGGGTTATCAGGAAGATCTGAAGGTTCAGCAGGAGATGCAGGTGATTTTAAGGGATCGGGTGGCGGAGTTGAGAAAGCGTGAGAGTTTAGGAAAGTCACGGGCTAGTGAGGTGGCGAGTGCTGAGGCGAAACTCCTGAAGACTGAGGCGGGTGTTGAAGCAATCCGAGGCCAGGTGGAAGTGGCCGGACAGTTATTGGAATTTCTGATCGGGCAGCCTGTTGATGAAGTTGTCAATGAGCCGCTTTCGAAGGAAATAGAGGATCTTGGAGTTTTAGCGATCCGTATGAGTGAACGTCCGGATATTATTGCTGCTCAGGAATCGTTGGAGTCTTATAAAAATAATATAACTGCGGCAAGGTCGTCGTTTTTTCCTACGGTTGCTTTAACAGGCAATTCTTATACCAAGCGTTCCGGATCTAATGAAGGCAATGATTGGGATGCGACGGTGAGTGTGAATGTTCCTTTATTTAACGGGATGAGTGATGTTGGTCAGGTGGTCCAGGCCAGGGCGCAGGTGAATGCAGCAGATCTTCGCTTGAGTCAGGTCCGGCGTAAGGCTCTTTTAGAAGTGAAGAGTGCGTATTCAAAGAAAGTTTCATCATTTAAGAAGTTGGAGGCGTTGATCAAAGCCTCGGCAGCATCAGAGAAGAATTATCGGATGCAGGCGGATGATTTTAAAAAGAGCCTGGTTAATAATTTGGAAGTCTTGCAATCGCTTGAGGATCTTGGGAATGTCAAGCGAGAGTGTGTGGCAGCTCAAGTGGAAGCGGGCCGATCGTTTTGGGGGTTGAAAGTGGCCGCAGGGGAGGATCTTCAATGAGTTTATCTGATATTTCAATACGCCGGCCTGTGTTTGCCTGGATGGTGATGGCGGCACTGATGATCTTTGGGTTCATCAGTTATAACCGTATGGGAGTCAGCCAGCTTCCTAATATTGATTTTCCTGTTGTAAGCGTGAGCCTGACGTGGGCTGGGGCCGCTCCTGAGGTTATGGAGAAAGATGTGGTAGACCCGGTGGAACAGACGGTTATGACTGTTCAGGGGGTAAAGGAAGTTTCTTCTACCGTTCGTCAGGGGCAAGCGTCCGTGACGATCGATCTTGAGCTTGGCCGTGATATTGATGCGGCAGTTCAGGATATTCAAACCAAGATCAATCAGGTCCAGCGTCGGTTGCCTAAAGATATTGATCCTCCGGTTATTTCACGGTCGAATCCGGCAGACCAGCCGATCATATGGATCGCCGTGACCGGGGAGCGTTCCAAGGTTCAGTTGATGGAGTATGTTGAGAAATATTTACGTGACAAGTTTTCTGGGATCAGCGGAGTGGGAGAGGTTTCTCTTGGAGGATATATTGATCCCAATTTTCGTGTGTGGATCGATCAGTTAAAGCTGGATCAGTATGAGTTGACGGCTGATGATGTGATGAATGCGATCGCAGAAGGTCATAATGAGATTCCTGCCGGTCGTATTGAAACAGATAAGGCAGAACAAAGTGTCCGGGTGATGGGAGAAGCTAAGAATCAGGAGGAATTCGGGAATATTTTGATAACCAAGCGCGGCGGCAAGACAATTTATACGCCCATACGGCTCAGGGATGTAGCGAGAGTTGAGGATGGCCTTGCCGATATCAGGCGTATTTCAAGGTTTAATGGGAAACCTGCAGTAGGTTTAGGGATTAAGAAACAGAGCGGATCTAATGATGTAGCTATTGCGCATGCGGTCAAAAAGCGCCTTAAAGAAGTTCAAAAGACACTTCCGTCGGATCTGCAGATGAATGTAGTCATGGACCGGACGAAATTTATTGAAGAATCCATACATGATCTGACATTTACATTAATCCTTTCGGCGCTTATTACATCATTGGTTTGCTGGTTCTTTTTAGGGGCTTGGAGTGCAACATTGAATATTCTTTTGGCGATCCCGACCTCTATTCTCGGAACGTTCATTATTATTTATTTCTTAAATTTCACATTGAATACGTTTACAGTTTTAGGGCTTTCTTTGGCGGTAGGTATTGTGGTGGATGATTCGATCATGGTCCTGGAAAATATTGTCCGGTTCCGTGAGATGGGTGAAGGAAAGGAAGCGGCGGCTAAAGGGGCAAATCAGATCGCTGGGGCGGCTTTGGCAACGACATTGGCAATCACGGCGATCTTTGTGCCGGTTATTTTTATTTCGGGGATTATGGGAAAATTCTTTTTTGAGTTTGGGATCACTATCGCGGTCGCGGTCGCCCTTTCACTTCTTGAGGCGTTAATGTTAACTCCCATGCGTTGTTCGCAGTTCTTGCAGGTAGGGCATGCGACGGGTTTTGGACGGGCGGTAGATGTCGGGTTCAAGCATTTTGCGGGGTTGTATCTTAAGGCTTTGTCCTGGGCGCTGAGGCATGCGTGGCTGGTTGTGATCGTGTCGATTTGCATTTTCGCCGCGTCATTGAAGTTGATAGGTTTTTTGCGTAAGGAATTCGTGCCTCCCCAGGATCAGAGTATGTTTCTTGTCAGCCTTCAGGCTCCAGCGGGTGCATCGATCACGTATACAGATGATCAGTTCAAGAAAGCAGAAGCTTTCTTGGCTTCCCGGCCGGAGGTTTTGCGGTATTTTGGGGCTGTAGGCGGTTTTGACGGAGGAGAAGTTAATAAGGGAAGTTTGTTTGTTACGCTGAAGGAACCTAAGGATCGGCCAGTTGATGTGAAAGCAGGGCATCGATTGTCACAGTTGGAAGTGATGGATGTTTTTCGTCAGAAATTGAATAAGAATAAAGACTTAAAGGCTAAAATGCAGGATCTGTCGTTGAGCGGGTTTTCTTCGCAGAGAGGCTTTCCTGTTGAGCTCAGTGTGCGCGGGCCTGATTGGGAGAAACTGGTTGAATACGCGACATTGATGCAGGAGAAGATGGAAGTGACAGGGTTTATGATCGATGTGGACAGTGATTACAAACCCGGAGCTTTTGAGATCCGGGTGGAACCCGACCGTCAGAAGGCTGACGATCGAGGCGTTAGTATGCAGACCATTGGTTCTGCGGTCAATGTTCTTTTTGGAGGGGATCTGGCCGGGAAGTATTCGAAAGGTGACCGACGTTATGATATTCGAGTTCAGTTGGAAGCTGATCAACGCGTGAGCCAGGCGAATATTGATGGGGTTTGGGTATGGAATAATCGCGGCGAAAGAGTTCAACTGAAGGATCTGGTGACTGTGGTGGAACGTCCTGCGGCGCTGACGATTACCCGCCGTGTTCGGGAAAGAGCCATTTCTGTTTATGCGAATGTTGCGGCAGGCAAGTCCATGACGGACGCATTGAGTGCTGCGGAAAGAATTGCGAATGAGGTTTTACCTGAAGGTTATCATGCGATTCCGAGTGGTACATCAAAAACGTTTCAGGAATCATCGAGTGGAATGGGGATGGTTTTTATTTTAGGGATATTGATCGCATACATGGTGATCGGTTCGCAATACAACAGTTTTTTGCAACCCTTTATTGTATTGCTGGCCCTGCCGTTCAGCCTTTCAGGTGCATTTATGGCATTGCTGATGGCTCAGCTTTCGCTTAATTTGTATAGTGTGATCGGGATCATTCTATTGATGGGGATTGTAAAGAAGAATTCGATCCTGTTGGTTGATTTTACGAATCAGATGAGGGGAGAGGGCAAGAAAGTTCATGAAGCGCTACTTGGGGCTTGTCCTATTCGCCTGCGGCCCATCTTAATGACCTCCCTGGCGACTATTGCGGCGGCAATCCCTCCGGCAGTCGCGATTGGTGCGGGAGCTGAGGTGAGGGCGCCTATGGCTATTACAGTTATCGGTGGTGTCGCGGTTTCTACTTTCTTTACGCTTTTTGTAGTGCCGTGTGTTTACAAATTAACCGTACGCGACAGCTGGGCTGTGAAGAAGGCGGAATAATGTTTCGGTCTTTGAAGTATTATAATTTTCGCCTTTTTCTTGCGGGGCAATTATTATCTTTGATCGGTTCCTGGATGCAGATCGTCGCAGGCAGCTGGCTGATCTATCGTATGACGAATTCTGCGTTTTTGTTGGGGGCGTTCGCTTTCGCATTGAATTTCCCATCTCTTATATTTTCTCCTTTGGCCGGTGTCGTCGCAGATCGTTTTGATCGTCGAAGTCTTTTGGTTCTGATTAATACGTTTGCCATGGTCCAGGCGTTTATTCTGTGGGTGCTGGTGTTCACCAATGCTGTGCAAGTATGGCATATTATGGCCTTGAGCGTGTGCTTGGGGATTATTACGGCGTATGAATTGCCGATCCGTCAATCCTTTATCAGCAAAATGATCGATGACCAGAAGGACCTAGCCAATGCGGTGGCATTGAATTCATCAGTTTTTAATGGTTCCCGTCTTGTTGGCCCTGCGGTTGCAGGTTTGATGATCGCTGCTTTTGGAGAAAGCTTTTGTTTCTTGTTGAACGCTTTAAGTTTTCTTCCTGTCATAGTGGCATTATGTTTGATGCGGTTACCGATATTTAAAGTAAGCCGGACGGCATCCTCAACAGGGAGCCTGATGGAAGGCTTTCGTTATGCGTATCATTCAATGCCGATTCGCTTGCTGTTGATCATGGTATCGGTATTAAGCATGCTGAGCGGGGCTTTTCATGCTTTGGCGCCGGTATTTGCCAAAGATGTCTTTATCGGGGGGCCTAAAACGCTGGGGTTGTTATTGTCTTGTTCTGGGTCAGGGGCATTTTTGGGAGCTATTTATTTGGCAAGCCGGCGTAGTGTTATTGGTTTGGGCAATGTGGCCGCAGTGGCGGCGGCTGGTTCTGCGGTATCATTAATGATGTTTGCCGTAACAGTGGATATCCGGCTTGCGTTGGTGGCAAGTTTTTTATGCGGAATGACGATGATCATGAGTATCGGCGGAATGAATGTGATCCTTCACACGCTGATAGATGAAGAAAAAAGGGGGCGTATCATGAGCCTTTACGCCATTGCCTTGGTAGGGATATCACCGGTTGGAAGTTTGACGGCGGGGGCTATTGCCGTTCGGTCAGGGGTGTCGACGGCGTTGATGATCGTTGGTCTTTTTGCATTGGCCGCTTCATTTATTTTCTGGTTTCGGCTTCCGCGTTTTCGCTCGAAGGTGAGGCCTATTTATGCGTCAAAGGGGATTTTCCCAGAAGTATAAGCAGTGCGTTATGAAAAAATTATTTCAAGGAGCTGAATGATGCAGTGTATTGATATTATTACGATCTTTCCGCATATGTTTTCACCTGTTTTAGATGAGTCGATAATGAAACGGGCGCAGGCTAAGAAATTGATTGATTTTCGTATCCATGACTTACGGAATTTCTCAAAAGATCCGCATCGCAAGGTGGATGACCGTCCTTTTGGCGGAGGCCCAGGGATGGTGATGACGCCTCAGCCGCTGGTAGATGCAGTGAAGAAGATCAAGGGGCGGAGGAAGGCTAAAGTGATTTATATGTGCCCTGGCGGAACGACGTTTACCCAGGCAAAAGCAAAAGAGTTGGCAAAGGAAAAGAATATAATCTTTATTTGCGGTCATTATGAGGGGATCGATGAGCGGGTTCGTGAAATGGTGGTTGATGAAAGTATTTCGATCGGAGATTATGTGCTGACAGGAGGAGAATTGCCCGCAATGGTAGTGGTGGATGCCCTTACGCGATTAATCCCCGGAGTGCTTGGAAAAGAGACCTCATTGGAAGATGAATCTTTTGAACATAACCTGTTGGAATATCCGCAATATACGCGTCCATCAGATTTTTGTGGAAAAAAAACACCTCTTGTGTTATTATCCGGCAATCATCAAGCCGTAAAAAAATGGCGAAACGAGCAGGCTTTGGCCCGCACGAAGGTATTTCGCCCGGACTTATTAAATGTAAAATAGAAGCAGGGGTAAAAAAATGGCAAGTCGTATTGAGAAACTCAAGAAGTTTGAAGCAGGTTTTATTCGTAAGGATATCCCTTTGTTCGCAGTCGGTGATACCGTCAAGATGAAGATCAAGGTTCAGGAAGCGGATAAGGTTCGCCTTCATTCCTGGGAGGGGATCGTTATTGGTAAACGCGGTGCGGGGATCAAAGAAGTTTTTACTGTGCGTAAGATCTCTTTTGGTGAGGGTGTGGAGAAGTCGTTTCCTCTTCATTCACCAGTGATTGATAGTTTGAAGGTTATCAGCAAGGGGCGAGTGAAGCGCGCGAAATTATTCTTTCTGCGCGATCGTACCGGAAGATCAGCGCGTGTTGAGACTGAGGCAGTGAAAGAGTCGGCCGCGGTTCCTGTAGCGGTTTAATGAAGTTGAAGTCAGGTCATATTCAGGAATTAATTGATTTTGATCATCAAGCGAAAGCCGGTAACGGCTTTCGTTTTGTTTTTGGCGTTGACGAGGCCGGGCGGGGGCCATTAGCAGGTCCGGTTGTGGCAGGTGCTGTATATTTAAGAGGCACGGATTTCTCAGTTCGGATCGGCGATTCCAAAGTTTTAAGTGCGGCTCAGAGGGCAAGAGCATTCGAACAGATTCACGCGCGTGCTTATGTCGGTGTGGGGATCATGAGTGAGTCGGTGATTGATGAAGTCAATATTCTTCGGGCTTCTCATTTGGCGATGGCGGCGGCCGTTATGGATTTACGGGAGCGGTTACCGGAGGAGGTAAGATTATTGCCGTACTTTGATGCGTCGGTAAAGCTTTTGGTTGACGGGAATTGTTTTACAGCCGCTGTTCCATTCAGAGTGCAGACAGTGGTGAGAGGGGACGCTCGCAGCCTTTCAATCGCCTGTGCCAGTATTATTGCTAAGGTTACACGGGATCGTATTCTGTATGAATATGATGCGATCTATCCTCAGTATGGCTTTTGTCAGCATAAAGGGTATCCTACTGCCGCGCATCGGGCTGCGATCCGAGCGCATGGGCTTTCACCAATTCATCGTAAATCGTTTAATGTTTTATGAGCCAGGCTAGAAAAAAGTTGGGAGCAGCAGGCGAAGATTTTGCTTTGAGGTTTCTTTTAGCTCAGGGGTATGAGATCCTTGAGAAAAATTATCGCGCGAAATGCGGAGAGGTGGATATTGTAGCGCGTGAAGCTGGTGTCATTGTTTTCATTGAAGTTAAAACACGCCAGGAAGATGGCTGGGATGCGTTTGAAGCTGTTCATCCGCAGAAACAACAAAAGTTATATCGTACGGCGGAGCATTTCCTTTTGGCGCATTTTGGATCAGTGGATATGGACGGGCGTTTTGATGTATTGGCTGTTTACATTGGGCCAGATGGTTCTTTTCGCGGAGATCTTATAAAAAACGCTTTTTATAAATAATATGAATCAAATATTGCCAAAGAAGGTATTTTTCGATAGAATTAAATTAATTAGGGAAAATTATTCTTTGTTTAAATTGTAAAATATCTAACATCCTTTCACTTTTTGTTCAATCCTCATGATTTGTTACGCAACACACACTTTATCTGAGTATCTGGAGTCTCTTGCAGCGCATGAGCCTGTGCCTGGCGGTGGATCGGCGGCGGCTCTCTCAGCGGCTATGGGGGCTTCTTTATTAGTGATGTCGATGCGCTATTCGATCGGTAAAGGAAAATCAAAAGTTATTGACCAGCGTTTTGAAAAAGCAATGGTTTCCGCAGAGCAAGCCCGTGCACTCTTTTTGACGATGATCAGTTCTGATGCCCAGGCTTATTTGGATGTTGTGTCGGCCCGGAAATCAGGAGATAAGGCGGTGTTACGGGTCGCGAATCGGGAAGCCGCCAAAGTTCCGGTTCAGCTGATTAAGGTCTGTAAGGTGCAGTTGAAGCAGATCCCTTTCCTAAAGAAAGAAGCTAACAGGTATTTGATCAGTGATGTGATTGCGGCAGAGATATTTTTAACAGCGGGGCTTAAGGCCGCTCAAGCTATGGTGGAAGCTAATCAATGAGTGCCCGGATCCTTGATGGAAAAATGCTGGCGCAAAGGCTTCAGCAAGAGCTAAAGAATGAGGTAGAGCTTCTTCGTGTGCGGTTCGGGAAAACTCCTCGTTTTATGAACATCACGATTGGCCAGGAACCGAGCGCTGGTTCATATGGGAAGTCTCAGAAGCGCGCAGCAGATTTTATCGGGATCGATTATCAGTTTGCTTATTTATCTTCACAGGTGACTCAAAAAGAATTGTTGGATTATGTTCATGGGTTGAATGAAGATCCTGATATCCATGGGATCATGCTGCATAAGCCGGTGCCAGAAGGGATCGATTTCCAGCAAGCTGTTAATCGTATTGTTCCGCATAAAGATATTGAAGGGATGAATATTGCTAATCTTGGGCTTTTGATGTTGGGAAGGACGAACATTATTCCTTGTACTTCCGCGGCGGCTATGGCTTTACTGCTGTCGTGCGGGATCGATCTGGCAGGTAAAGAGGCTGTTATCGTGGGACGCAGCGAGATTGTTGGCAAACCGATGATGTTGTTGCTGCTTGAAAAAAATGCAACAGTCACTGTCTGTCATAGGGGGACCAGTAAGGCCGGTCGGTTGATTGATCAGGTTGGGAGGGCGGAAGTATTGGTAGTTGCTATGGGAAAGCCAGGGTTTATAAAAGGTGCGTGGGTGCGAGAGGGCTCGGTTGTGATTGATGTAGGGATCAATGCGGTAAATGGCAAGATCGTGGGAGATGTCGAGTTTGATGAGGCGGCCAGGCGTGCGGCATTCATTACGCCAGTTCCCGGTGGTGTTGGGCCTTTGACGGCGGTTATGTTGATGAAGAACGGGATTGAAACATTTAAAACCCAGATGCAGATGGTGTGATGCCAAAACTAATTATTATTGGACAATCTCCGGCAGCTTTTTCAGCGATACGTACGATGCGTACGGGTGGCGTTGATTGGGATATTACGCTTGTCTCCACGGATGGTGAATTGCCGTATGACCGTAGTTTTTTCCCCGGGATGGTTACCCGAAAGAATAAAGAGAAAGATGTTTTTTGTGCAGGGTTCGATTTCTATAAGAATAATAAAGTCGAAGTTATCCTTGATAAAGAATTATCCCGCATTAATGTGAAGCGCCGTAAATTGTTTTTAGCGGATCGATTGCAGCTTGATTATGATGCCTTATTGATCACGGACACGCCTCACATACGCTTGCCTGAGGTGAAGGGATCCCGCCGGCGGGGGGTATTTCACTTTTCCAGGCTGGATTCGATCCGCCAGATGTTAAAGCATATGATCGAAGTGGAGACGGTAGTCGTTGCGCCGACCTCGTTGCGGGGGATCGAGATGGCGCTGGCTTTTAAGTTAGCAGAAAAAGAAGTGATCCTGGTTTTATCTCAGGAAAAGATTCTTCCTGGGGAGGGGGAGGTTGTAGAGGGTGCTTTGAATGAGATGTTAAGGTCTTTGATCGATGGGAGTGGATTGCGTATAATGCCGCATAACAATATTACAGATGTTTTGGGTGAAGGGGAGGTTCAGGCGGTGCGCCTTCATTCAGGGAAAGTGCTGGCTTGTGGGATGCTTGTTGTTGAGGACGCAGCCCCTGATCTTCGTTTTTTAGCTGAAGATGACCTGTTGATCCAGGATCGGATCTGTGTCCATACAACGATGCGTTCCAATAGGCCTGATGTGTATGCGGCAGATGCGGTGATGGAATTGGCAGATCCTAAATTCTTAGGGTCCTATAGTATGGAAACAGCCTTATCCCTTCGTCAGGGAGAGGTAGCGGCTAAAACTATTCTTGGAGTGGAAGAGCCCTGGCTATTGGAGCGAATGGAACTTATAAAAAGGATTGAGTCAATTTTTGCAATTGATATTGTATCGCAACTTGAAAGGGGGAGCGATGGGAAATAGCCATTGGGGTCGCATGTTGGCCTGGGTTGGGATTTTCTGTATTGTTGTTTTTTTTCAGTACATAGCCTCCGCAGGATCTGATATGGATACGGCGATCGAGTTTCGTCAGCAGGGCGTTATGCATCAGAATCAGGGGAATTATAAGAAAGCGCTTTATTTTTATCAAAGTGCCTTGGCGATCCTTCCCGAGAATGCGGAAATCTGCAATGACGTTGGTTTGATGCAGGAATTTATTGATCAAAATAGTGAAGCTGAAGCGAGTTATTTGAAAGCGATACAGCTTGATCCCCGTTATCTTCCGGCCTATAACAATTTAGGTACTCTTTATTCTAAACAGGGGAAGTACGTTTTGGCGGTTCAGTATTTGCAGGAAAGGGTTAATAAGGGCCGCGCAGATGATGTTTGGACATTGATAGCTCAAGAGGAATTAATGAAGGCATATAAGCATGTGCCATTGGCAGGGGCTGCCAGGATACGGGATCAAGCAGAAGAGTTTTCCTCGAGTATTGTTGCTGCAAAGAATAAAATGAGACGGACGGCAGAGCGTAATCAGGCATTGGATTTTGAAACAGCGCATCAAAAAGGGCAGGAGATGTTGGAAGTTGGCAATTTTGATGAAGCGATTGATCTCTTGGGAACAGCTGTTGTGATTAATCCCAGGAGTCAAGCGGCGCGTCAGGCGTTAAAACGTGCCCAGTTCGCTAAAGAAAAGTTCCTGCTGGAAGTCCAGGCAAAAGAATGGCATATGGAAAGTAAAAGCCGCAGTGTTTCTGAGGCCCTCGATAATGATTTTTCCCGTTAGGTTTTTATGGCTTCGATGCCCAGAATAATATTGATAGACGCGCATGCCTTGTGTTACAGGGCTTTTTACGCTGTTAAAGATCTGCGCAATTCAAAGGGCGCTCCTACGAACGCAGTCTTTGGATTCGTTAATATTTTAAAAAAGCTGCTTACGCGTTATCAGCCGTCTTTTGTCGCGGCGTGTTTTGATGTTGGCCGTTATTCAAAGCGTAAAGAAAAATACGTGGAATATAAGGCACATCGTTCGGCAATGCCTGAGGATATGCTTCTTCAAATGCCGGTTATTAAAGAGGTCGTGACTGCGTTTCGGATTCCGCAGTTTGCAGTCGAGGGGTATGAAGCAGATGATGTAATCGCCGTGCTGACTCGTCGCTTTAGCGTGAGTGGGGTTGAGGTTATTATCGTATCAGATGATAAAGATCTTTATCAGCTTTTAGCTCCGGGGATCAGCATCTATAACAGCCGCAGGGATACTCTGTTGAATGCTGACGATACTAAGGAGAGATTTGGTGTAGCGCCATCTCAGATGGTTGATTACCTGGCGTTGGCAGGCGACACCAGTGATAATATTCCCGGGGTTGATGGGATCGGAGAAGTGACCGCACAGAAATTGCTTGTTCAGTATGGTTCTCTGGATAATCTCTTGTCACATGCGGATGAGTTAAAGGGAAAATTAAAAGAAAAGATCCAGGCAGGCCGCGGGGCGGCGTTGTTGAGCAGGGAATTAGCGACGCTGGATATGGATACGCCAGTGGATTGTCAGTTGAGTGATTTACAGTGGAATGGAGCCGACACAAACCGTCTTAAGCAAATATTCACTCAGCTTGAGTTTCGCGTCCTCTTGGATGGTTTACAGCCGGTAAAAGAAGAATTTCAGTTGTCTTTCAGCGATCCTCAGGGATCTCACATTCATTCGGACTTTCTACAAGAGGTGCCTTTGGTCGACGTTTCTGTTTTTGTCAGGCAGGCTATAAGCTCAGGTCAGGCTGCGTTTATTTTTGATAAAAAGGGAGGGTTTGCCGCCGCCGTTGGAGCGGCTTCTTTTCAAAGTGAGTCAAGCGGGCTTGAGCCACTGAGGGCGGTTTTGGAATCTGACGATGTTATTAAAGTCATGTATGACTCCAAAGTTTCCCGTCGATTTTTAGCTCAGGCGGGTATTAAGATCAAGGGGACTATCTTCGATGTTCTTTTAGCAGGATATTTGATGAGTTCCGGTCAGTCCGCTCATTCCCTGGAAGCTTTGGCGTGGAGTATTTTGAAGAGGCCGATGAATGAGGATGTTTCTTTAGCAAAAGAGGCAGAGGTTGTGTTAGCGCTTTATAAACCGTTAGTGAATATGCTTAAAGACCGCGGCCTTTGGGATCTTTATAGTGATATGGAATATCCATTGAGCGGGGTTTTATTGCAAATGGAGAAAGAGGGCGTTGGTCTTGATGTTGAGCTGTTAGCGCGGTTAAGCCGAGATAGTGAAGAAAAGATCGGTGCGATGACTCAAAAGCTCTATGTGTTGGCAGGAGAAGAGTTTAATTGTAATTCTTCGAAGCAATTGGGGGTTATTCTTTTTGAGAAATTGAAGTTGTCGGGAAGCAAAAAAACCAAGACAGGGTTTTCGACGGATGAAGAAGTCCTGACTCGCCTGGCCTCGCAACATGAGCTTCCTGCGCTTATTCTTGAGTATCGTCAATTAGCGAAGTTAAAATCAACATATATTGATGCTTTGCCTAAAATGGTTGACCCGTTAACGGGGCGAATACACTGTTCGTTCAATCAGGCAGGTACTGAAACAGGCCGTTTAAGTTCGAGCCATCCGAATTTGCAGAATATTCCTATTCGCACGGAGGAAGGGCGAATGATCCGCCGGGCGTTTATTCCTTCCGGTCAAGAGAGCTATTTGATGTCGGCGGATTATTCCCAGATCGAACTTCGGGTGCTGGCGCACTTGGCCGATGATCAGGATTTAAAAAAGGCATTCCTGAAGGGTGAGGATATTCACACGTTCACGGCGGCATTGATTTTTGATGTTGAACAGAAAGATGTGACATCGGATATGCGTTATAGTGCGAAAAGGATCAATTTTGGCATTATTTATGGTATGAGTGCCTTTGGATTGGCGAAAGACCTGGGAGTTTCCCCTAAAGAAGCGAAGGGGTTTATTGAGCGGTATTTTATGCGGTATCCGGGGATAAAAGCGTTTATGGACCGGGAAATTGAGAAGGCTCATGCGCAGGGGTATGTGGAGACTCTTTTTCACAGACGCAGGTATCTTCCTGAAATTAATAGCCGGAATCAGGCTATTCGTCAGTTTGCCGAACGGCAGGCTGTCAATACGCCGGTTCAAGGGACGGCGGCGGATATTATCAAAATTGCCATGATTCGCATGGCTGATGAGATAAGCCGTCGGAACTTTGACAGCCGAATGATCATTACGGTACATGATGAATTGGTTTTTAACGTGCCTAAGAAGGATATTCAAGAATTTTCTGGTATTGTAAGGCTTGTTATGGAAACGGCGGTGAAGCTTTCTGTCCCGATCGATGTAACGGTTAAATATGGAATGAATTGGTCAGAGATGAAAAAGATATGAGGATTGTCTTTATTGCTTCTGAAATTGTTTCTTTTGCTAAGACCGGCGGATTAGCGGATGTGTGCGGTACTTTACCTCTTGAATTGGAAGCCTTGGGTCATGAGTTGATGATTATCATGCCCCATTATCGTGTTGTCGGGAATAAGGCTTTTTTTAATGATCGGGCTTCTTTATCGACGATGGGACGGGGTATAAAAGTTTTTTTTATTGAGAATAAAGACTTTTTTGATCGTCCCCAATTGTATGGGGATAGTGCGAAAGATTATCCGGATAATTTGGATCGATTTACATTTTTTTGCCGTGAAGCATTGCAGTTGCTTAAAGATATCGGAGATCCGGTGGATATTATCCATTGTCATGACTGGCAGACGGGCCTTATTCCGGTTCTTTTGAAGGACCCTTTAGCGAATGATCCTTTCTTTATACGGACAAAAACAGTTTTTACGGTACATAATCTGGCTTATCAGGGGCTCTTTTCGATGGAAGCGTACCCCAAGCTTGGCGTGGATATCAAGTTGTTTAACGATCATCAGCTGGAGTTTTACGATAAGGTTAATTTAATGAAAGCCGGTATTGTTTTCAGTGATTATGTAACGACCGTGAGTCCTCAGTACGCCAGGGAAATTCAGACAAAAGAGTGGGGATGTGGTCTGGAGGGGGTTTTACAGACAAAAAGATCCTGCTTAGCGGGGATATTGAATGGGTTGGATTATCGGATTTGGGATCCAGAGCAAGATGAGCATATTGATCCTCCTTATTCATCGCAGGATCGTTTAGCCAAGAAGATCCATAAAGAAAAATTGCAGAAGATTTTTGGGTTACCTCAAATATCGGATATCCCGGTTTTTGGTTTTGTAGGTCGTTTGTGTTATCAAAAAGGGATCGACTTGATTGAGAGCTCGATTGAGGGGTTAATGCAGAGGCCGATCCAGATGGTCTTTCTTGGGGTAGGAGATGACAAATATCAGAAGTTATTAAAACATCTGTCAAGGCGTTATCCGCACCAGTTTTCAGCGTTAGTTAAGGATAATGAAGATATTTCACATCAGATTTATGCGGGAGCGGATTTTTTCCTGATGCCTTCAGTCTATGAACCTTGTGGGTTAGCGCAGATGATCGCTTTACGTTATGGGACAATTCCTATTGTTTCTGCTGTTGGAGGCTTGATCGATACGGTGGCGGATGTTTCATCGCATAGAAAACAGGGGAATGGTTTTGTGCTTTCTTCTTATAGTGTATCAGGGCTGTTGGAAGCAGTAGACCGGGCAGTAGGTGCGTATTCCAAGAAAGAAAAGTTTTCCGAGTTGATCGTTCACGCCATGGCGTATCGGTTTACATGGAAAGAGTCGGCTAAACATTATATTGAGGTCTACGAGCAGTGTCGATCATAGGTGTGACGGGAAGTTTTGGTTCCGGCAAGACTTTGGTAGCGGGGATGTTCAGTAAACGCGGGGCCGTGGTATTTGACGCAGATCAGACGGTCCATGAATTGTTTAACGGGAAAGGACGGGCTGTCCGGGAAATTATTAAGGCGTTTGATGTCGGAGTGGGGAGATTTGAAGGCATTGATCGTGCCAGGCTGGCACGGGTTGTTTTTAATGATCCGGTCAAGATGAAGCGTTTAACGGATATAGTTCATCCGCTAGTGCGGCGGGCTGCGGAACGGTTTGTCCGTTTGAACAAGAAGCATCCTTTGCTGATCCTGGATGTGCCGTTGCTGATTGAGTCAGGGTGGCAGGACCTTGTAGATCTCGTGGTTGTTGTGAAGGCAGGGAAACCTCAGCAATTAGCCCGTGTCTTGAAACGTTCCGGGATCAGTGCTGGTCAGGCGATTAAACGGATGAGGGTTCAAATGCCCTTGAAGGAGAAACTCAAATACGCGGATTATGTCGTTGATAATAGCGGCAGGCAGTCCGATACAGATAGACAGGTTCAAAGGATAGTTGAAGATTTGAAAACAAAAGGTATTTAAAAAGTGAGTTTAAATAGGAGAGGATTATGACCAGGGAAAAGAATGCGGCAAAAGCTCAGTTAAATGAAGAGGCTATGGAGAATGGGACTGCTGTTGCGGCGGCCGCTCCTGTGTTAGCTCCGATTGGGAACACGAATGGGAAGAGCCTGAATATTGAGGTTCTTAAAGAAATGAAAATGGCGGATCTTTCCAAGATCGCGCAGGACCTTAATGTTGAGGGTGTCAGTGCGCTCAGAAAGTATGACCTTATTTTCAAGATCCTTCAAGCCCAGGCAGAGAAAGAAGGATTGATGTTCGGATCCGGAGTTCTTGAAATATTGACCGAGGGTTTTGGTTTCTTGAGAAGTTATAAATATAATTATCTGCCGTGCCCCGACGATATCTATATTTCGCCCTCGCAGATCCGGCGTTTTGACCTTAAAACTGGAGATACGGTGAGCGGTCAGATCCGTCCGCCCAAGGAAGGTGAGAAATATTTTGCTTTGTTGAAAGTTGAAGCAGTGAATTTTGAGAATCCTGAAAAGTGTAAGGAGAAGATCCTTTTTGATAATCTGACACCATTATATCCGAATCAACGCCTCAAGCTTGAAACAACCCCTAATGAGGTTTCAACGCGTGTGCTTGATCTGCTGGCGCCTATCGGCAAAGGGCAAAGGGCTCTTTTTGTTGCACCACCTTATAGCGGTAAGACGGTTCTTTTACAGAAAGTAGCGAATGCGATCACTCTTAATCATCCGGAAGTTGTGATGATCGTTCTTTTGATCGATGAACGTCCGGAGGAAGTCACGGATATGCAACGTTCCGTGAAAGCGGAAGTTGTTTCATCAACGTTTGATGAACCTGCTGAGCGTCATGTTCAGGTAGCGGAGATCGTTATTGAGAAAGCCAAAAGGCTGGTGGAGCATAAGCGCGATGTTGTTATTTTGTTGGATTCCATCACGCGTCTGGCGCGAGCTTATAATACCGTTGTGCCGCATTCTGGCAAAATCCTTTCCGGAGGAGTGGATTCCAATGCTCTGCATAAGCCGAAACGCTTCTTTGGTGCCGCACGTAATATTGAAGAAGGTGGGTCGTTGACGATCATTGCAACGGCGTTGGTGGATACGGGCAGTCGTATGGACGAAGTTATTTTTGAAGAGTTTAAGGGGACCGGTAATATGGAACTTCAGCTGGATCGTTCATTATTTCAACGTCGTATTTATCCAGCGATTGATATCAAACGGTCTAATACTCGTCATGAAGAGCTTTTGGTGGAGAAAGATACGCTGCAGCGTGTTTGGCTTTTGCGCAAGGCGTTCAATGACCTGAACTCCGCGGAAGCAATGGAACTTTTGATCGAAAAGATGTCTCAATCCAAGAACAATGTTGAGTTCTTGCAAAATATGAATAGATAATGTATAATTTAACGCTTCAATCAAGGTAAAAATAATCAGATATTCAAATTTTGGAAAAATCAAAGAGGAGTAACATAATGAAAGCCGCGATACACCCTGAGAATACGGAAACAATCATTACCTGTGCCTGCGGTAAAGTATTTCATACGCGTGCGACAAAAAAGAATATGCGTGTGGAGATCTGTTCCAGTTGCCATCCGTTCTTTACGGGTGACAAAAAGATCCTGGATACAACGGGTCGTATTGAACGCTTCCAGAAGCGTTATGCTAAAGGCAAGTAATCTGCGTAAACTCGGTGAGGCGAAAAAACGCCTCACCGAGCTTCAAGAGAAGCTGGCCGATGTTCATGTTATTGCCGATCAGAATGCCTACCAGAAGCTTGCCAAAGAGTTTTCCGATCTATCGCCCGTCATTGAAGATCATCTCCATTATGAGAAGCTTATTTCTCAGATAGAAGAGGTGCGTCATATTCTTGAGGTTGAAAAAGATCCGGATCTTCGCCAAATGGCAGAGCTTGAACGGGTTGATCTTGATCAAAGAATGCTGGAAATTGAGTCTCGTATTAATGAGTTCTTTAATCCTGAGAGTAAAGAGAATGACCGGAATGTTATTATGGAAATTCGTGCCGGAACGGGGGGGCTTGAGGCCAGTCTTTTCGCGAATGACCTTTTCCGGATGTACAACAGGTATGCAGCCTCCCGGAAATGGAAGGTTGAATCGATCGCTTTTAGTGAATCAGAGAATGGCGGCGTAAAGGAAGTCATTTTTAGCGTTTCAGGGAAGAAAGTTTGGCAGAGATTGAAAAGGGAGAGCGGAACTCATCGGGTTCAGAGGGTTCCCGCAACAGAGGCTTCGGGCCGTATTCATACATCAGCGGCCACCGTTGCCGTGCTTTCGGAACCTGAAGAAGTAGATTTGTTCATTGATGTCAAGGATCTCAAGATCGATGTTTATCGTGCTTCGGGCCCTGGCGGGCAGGGAGTTAATACAGCCGATTCAGCGGTTCGTATTACACATCTTCCCACAAATACGGTCGTGACGTGTCAAGATGAACGTTCACAGTTAAAAAATAAGATTAAGGGAATGCGAGTCCTTCGTGCTCGTTTGCTGGATCTGATGCAGCAGGAAAAAGAACAGAAAGAAGCGGCGGCACGCAAGGCTCAGGTTGGTTCGGGTGATCGTTCAGAAAAGATCCGGACGTATAATTTTCCTGATCATCGAGTGACGGATCATCGTATCGGGTTTACAACACATCAGCTTCCCGCGGTGATGGAAGGTGCTTTGGATGATTTGATCGATGCTCTTCTGAAAGCAGAAGAAGATTCCAGGGATCTGGCTTAAGGCATACTTTTATTTTTTTATGACAGACAATGAGCTTTTTCTTACAGCGATCCTTAATTGTTCTCGTTCAGAATTGTTTACACAGTCAATGACATTATCAGAGGGGCAGGAACAACGGTTAGCTCATATGCATAGGCGAAGGGCGGCAGGCGAACCTGTTCAGTATATTTGCGGGTTTACGGATTTTATGGGGTATAGGATAGAGGTGGGGAAGGGGGTTCTCGTTCCTCGTCCTGAGACTGAGGTCCTGGCCGATGCTGTGATCTGCTGGTTGAATGTCAAGAGGCCGACAGGATTATTTATTCTGGATATTGGAACGGGATCGGGCTGTATCCCTGTGGCCTTGGTGAAAGCTGTTGAGGGATGTCAGGTGGTTGCGGTAGATATTTCGGAGACTGCGTTACTTTATGCTCGTCGGAATACGGAGATGAATGCCGTTTCCGGTCGGATCAGCTTGATGGAACGCGATATGTTCTGGTATATGGATGAGACGGCGGATCGCTTTGATGTGATCACGTCGAATCCTCCATACATTCCTTCATTTATGCTGGATCAGCTTCCGATGGATGTTCGTCAGGAGCCTCTGTTGGCGTTGGACGGAGGCCCGGATGGGTTGCATTTTTATCGTCAGATTGTTCCGAAAGCACTCCGATTGTTGAAAGATGGAGGTCTTCTCGCTATGGAATTCGGTGATGGTCAGCGTAAAGAGTTGGAAAACCTCTTTATCATCACGGGAGGGTGGGATAAAATACGCATCATTAAGGATAATGCCGGTAAAGACCGCATTGTTATGGCGCAGAAAACTATTAACGAACAATCAAAATAAAGTCAAAAACAATGGATAAAATTATTATTGAAGGCGGTAAGCCTTTAAAAGGTGAAGTAAGGATTTCTGGTTCGAAGAACGCTACGCTTCCGGTCCTGGCAGCGACTTTGCTGACGGATGAAACTTGTATCCTGAGCAATGTCCCGAGACTGCTGGACACGAATACAATGGTCAAATTATTGAAGTCCCTGGGCAAGGATGTGGATTGGGACAAGGATAAATTGATCATTATGTCGAATGGTAAAGCCAATCCGGTTGCGGATTATAAGCTTGTGTCGACGATGAGAGGGTCGATCTGCGTGCTGGGGCCGTTGTTAGCCAAATTGGGAGAAGCTAAAGTATCCCTGCCAGGTGGTTGTGTTATCGGTGTTCGTCCGGTGGATCTTCATATCAAGGGGGTGGAAGCTCTTGGGGCCAAGGTGGATATTGATGCCGGGTATATCATAGCCAAAACCAAACGCCTACAGGGGAATCGTGTTTACCTCGGAGGGGCTTCAGGTCCTTCCGTATTGGGCACGGCTAATATTATGATGGCGGCTGCTTTAGCGGAAGGAGAAACGATCATTGAGTGTGCGGCGTGTGAACCTGAAGTGGAGGAATTGGCTAATTTTTTGAATGAAATGGGCGCTCGTATTAAAGGCCATGGTGGCCCAAGAATTGTTATCCATGGTGTTAAGAAATTACATGGAGCGGAATACAAGATGTCAGCTGACCGTATTGAGGCGGGGACGTTTGTTTTATTGGCGGGGATGGCGAAGAGTGATATTATTATCCGTGATTTTGATTATCATCAATTGACGGCATTGGATGATATCTTGAAGAAGGTCGGGGTTCAGGTTCTTGTTGAGCGCAACAGTGTTCGCATTAAAGCACCGAAAGTGTTGAGGCCAGTCAGTGTAACGACGTATCCGTATCCGGGATTTCCGACGGATATTCAAGCGCAGTATATGGCTATGATGTCTTTGTCTAATGGGGTCAGTGTTGTTCGTGATACCGTTTTTCCGGATCGTTTCATGCATATTGCCGAGCTGAATCGTATGGGGGCTCGTATTCGTCGTGAAGGCGGCAGTGCTATCATTGAGGGGGTTAAGGGGCTTTGTGGAGCCCCTGTTGTGGCTTCTGATTTGCGGGCATCAGCCGCACTGGTCATGGCTGGTTTGGTGGCGAGGGGAAGGACCGAAATCCGCCGTGTGTATCATCTCGACCGTGGATATGAGAATATTGATAAGAAATTAATGGCATTAGGCGCCAGTATAAAGAGAGAAAAAGAATGATCTTGATGATCGATAACTATGATTCATTTACCTATAACCTTGTTCAGTATTTTGGTGAGATGGGCTGTGAGGTTAAAGTGTTTCGTAATGATGCGATCACGTTGAAAGAGATCGAGTTATTGCGCCCGGAACGGATCGTTGTTTCGCCAGGGCCGAGCAATCCTGAGAAGGCAGGAATTTCAGTTCCTTTGATCAGGCATTTTGTGGGTAAACTGCCGATTCTTGGCGTTTGCCTTGGGCATCAGTCAATTGGTTATGCGTTTGGCGGAAAGATCGTTGGAGCTAAAAAGTTGATGCATGGGAAAGTGTCGCGGATCGATCATAAGAATACGGATATTTTCAAAGGTATGCCGAAATTATTTGAAGCGACCCGTTATCATTCTCTTGTGATCGATGAGAGTTCAATGCCTGATTGCCTTGAGGTCACGGCACGGGCTGAAGATGATCAGGAGATCATGGGCATTCGGCACAGGTCTTTGCCTTTATGGGGAGTGCAGTTCCATCCTGAGTCGATCTTGACACAGATGGGGATCAATATCTTGAAGAATTTTATTAGGCTATGAGGCGTTCATGCGTGAAATGATCGATAAACTCAGCAGTCATAAGAATTTATTGCGTGGTGAAATGCAGGGCGTGATGACGGAGATCATGTCCGGTCGGGCGAGTGAAGTTGATATGCGGGACTTCCTTTTGGCGATGAATGCGAAAGGGCCGACGATTGAAGAGATCACCGGTGCCGCGCAGGTTATGCGAAAATTTGTATTGCCTGTTGAAAGTAACCGTAAAGTTATTTTGGATACTTGTGGGACTGGCGGAGATGGGAAGCACACCTTTAATATTTCAACAGCGGTTGCTTTTGTGGTAGCAGGGGCAGGTGTCGGGGTTGCCAAGCATGGGAATCGCTCCGTCTCCAGCTTGTGCGGAAGCGCGGATGTTCTGGAGGAGTTGGGAGTGAATATTGAGATGCCGCATGAGCAGCTTTCATTGTGTTTGAAACATGTTGGGCTGGTATTTCTTTTTGCCCAGCGGCATCATCCGGCGATGAAACATGTGTCGGCAGTCCGTAAGGGGTTAGGCGTAAAGACGATCTTTAATGTTTTGGGGCCTTTGACCAATCCGGCCCATGCCGATCATCAGATGATGGGTGTTTACAGCAAGCATTTGGCTGAGCAGCTGGTGCATGTTCTTAAGAATCTGGGGACTAAACGAGCGATTGTTGTCCATGGTTCTGACGGGCTTGATGAAATAACAACGACGGATAAAACGTTTATTTGTGAATTCGATGGGGTAGATGTCCGGTCTTATGAGATCGTGCCTGAAGAATTTGGCCTTAAACGAGCACCGGAGGAAAGTCTTAAAGGCGGGGATAAGAAGGTAAATGCGAGGATCATTCGTGATGTCCTGAAGGGGGATCGAGGGCCTCAGCGGACGATTGTTCAGATTAATGCAGCGTTTGCTCTGTATGCCGCAGGAGTTGTTCCATCTCCAGATGAGGGGTTTATTCGCGCCGGCCAGTCCATTGATCGAAGCGATGCGCTTAATGTTCTTGAAAAATTAATTGAGTTCACACACCGTGCTTAATAATTTTCTTGAAAAGATTGTGGCCAGAAAAAGAGAGATTATTGCTCAGCGCCGGTCGTATTTCGAGAATATTAGACGGAACCTTGAGCGTTCAGAATATTCTCGTTATGCGATCTTTAAAAGAGTTATTTCTAAGCCGGGACAGGTTAATTTGATCGCAGAGATCAAGAAAGCGTCGCCCTCCAAAGGGTTGATCCGTGAAGATTTTAATCCGGGGATGCTGGCAAAGGAATATCAGCAAAGTGGAGCGGCGGCTTTTTCTGTTCTGACAGAAGAAGATTTTTTTCAAGGTAAGCCGGCCTATTTGAGGCGAATAACGGAAGAGTATAATTTACCGGCCTTGATGAAAGATTTTTTTATTGATGAGCTTCAGCTTTTTGAAGCGAGGCTTTGCGGTGCATCTGCGGTCTTGTTGATTGTGGCCGCGTTGAATGATTGGCAGTTAAGAACAATGCTGGATAAGGCGCATGCGCTGGATCTGGATTGTTTGGTTGAAGTTCATGATGATCAGGACCTTGACCGGGCCTTGGCCGCGGGAGCTGAAATTGTGGGGGTTAACAACAGGGATCTGCGATCATTTGATGTTAATTTAAGTGTATCGGAGCGCTTGATCCCCAGGATCCCGAAAAATAAAATCATTGTATCTGAGAGCGGGATCTCTACCTATAAAGAGGTGCAGCACTTAAAAGATCTAGGGGCCAATGCGGTGCTTATTGGAGAAACGTTCATGCGGGAGAAGGATGTGGCCCGAAAGGTAAAGGAAGTGATGTATGGTCAGAGTTAAGATCTGCGGAATTACACGGATGGAAGATGCGCAGGCTGCCGTGCGGTTGGGGGCGGATGCTTTGGGGTTTATTTTTTATCGTAAAAGCCCGAGATATATATCTCCGTCCAAAGCACTGAAGATCCTGGAGGCTTTACCTCCGTTCATAAGCAAGGTGGGGGTTTTTGTTAATGAACGTACGGGAGCTATTCGCGATATTTCAGGGTTTTGTGCGTTGGATGCGGTACAGCTTCATGGGGAAGAGGACAATCATTATTGTCATCGTTTGAAAAGATATGGGCTTAAGATCATTAAAGGGTTTCGTGTTAAAGAAGATTTTAATGTTTCAGATGTTGGCTCTTTTCGTGTGGATGCTCATTTGTTTGATGCGCATACAGAAGGTCAGTATGGCGGTAGTGGCAAGGTTTTTGCCTGGGAGATCCTGAAAGGGTTGCATACGCCTGTTCCACGAATCTTGTCCGGTGGTTTGACCGTTGATAATGTGGTAGAGGGGATTGTGGCGTTGAAGCCATTTGCAGTCGATGTATCGAGCGGAGTTGAGGTGAGCCCTGGAGTTAAAGATCACAAGAAGATGGCTGAGTTTATCCGTCGGGCAAAAGGTTGATGTTTTTTCAGAAAAAGTAAGATTTTCTTGAGCGGACCCCTTGTTATTGGTGAATTCAGATGCTATATTTCAAGAAGCCGATAAAGGTAAACTTGGCGAAAGCCAAGGGCGCAAAGCGACAGACCTAATTCATCCTGTTGTTCCCTGTGCGTGACCCGTAGGCCTTGGTGGCATCTTGGGTTCGGCCCTTTTGGGCGCGAGTTAGGGGATGTGAGACGTGGGTGAGATGGTGGCTGCGTTGCCGAAGAGCGAGTTGGGGTTCCCCCGTTCCCCACTTTATCGGCTAATGGTATAATACTTATCTTTTGGGAGCCCAGTAGTGTTTGGGCTCCGTTTTTTTATTAAGCAGAAATCCGGGTATATGGCAGATTCGTTAAATCAATGGCTGGCCGTTAAAGAAGATGAATGGGAATCATTGTGCTGTCATTGCGGAGCGTGTTGCGGTGCCTTTGAAGACCCCTGTGAACATTTGTTTATTGGGTTGGATAAGAAAAGCTGTTGCCTTGTTTATGAAAATCGAATTGGTCCCCAGAAGACTGTATCGGGGCAGTCGTTCAATTGCGTGAATATTCGTCAAAAGTTCGGTCAATCCTGGCCGGGTGATATTCATTGCGCCTACAATCGTTAATTAACGAGTATTATATTAGTGAGTGGGGTTAATTCATCACTCGTGTCCATGGTGCGCATGAGCGAACGGGTGACGACGAAGGTGGATACCTTGTTTTCTAAAATGGGTAGGGTCCCATTTTAGAAATAAGGTGCCGCAGTAGGCACGACCCGAGAGCGAATAAGCGCCATACAAGTGAATAATTGCATCAAAGTTGCGAGGATAAATGTCCTTGTGTTATAATGCCCGCCTTATGTCAAAGCAGTTTATTCGTGTCTATCGCAATTTATTTTTTGATGAAGTCAAACAGCATACCCTTGAATACGGGGCATTGTCGGGAGTGTGTTCAAAGTGTAAGGAATTCAATGTTAAATTAGATGCATTGAAATGTCCGCAGTGTAATACACCGTTTAAATATATCGCTTTTCAGAATGTGAGAGAGCATTTGCCGAAAATGATCCGTATTTCATGTGAACGGCCGGAAGTTCAGTTTATCGATTATCAGGATTTTAAACGTATTGAAGGCGAGCAAAAGGCTCGCAGTATTTTAGGTTAGGGGTTTTATGGTCAATAAAGAACGTCTTATTCAATTGACACAAAAAGTATTATCGATCGATTCTCAAAATCCTCCTGGGTACGAGAAGGCTATATGTGATTTTATTATAAAGGACATGAAGCCTTTGGGATTGGATATGAAGGAGGTGATGTATCAGAAGGATCGGCCGAATCTTATCATGACTTTAAAGGGGTCTCTACCGCGCAAGAAGGCGGCGCGTGAGGCTCTTTTATTAACGCCGCATACGGATGTTGTGCCGATCGGTAAGGGGTGGAAGTTCAGTCCTTTTGGCAGGGATGTGGTGAATGGCCGGATTTATGGCCGCGGGGCTTCGGATGATAAAGGCAATTTGGCATGTGCGATGGAAGCTATGCGGTCGTTGATAGAGGATGGTTATCGCCCTGAAAGAGACGTTGTTCTGGCTGCAACCGCTGATGAAGAGACGGGCAGTCACATGGGGATCAAGCCGCTTCTTATAAAAGGTGTGCTGCGTCCAAGGCTGGCTTTAGTCCTTGATTCAGTGGATTATGATACGGTTATTGCTCAAAAAGGCCTTTTTCATTCACGTATTTGTGTGTTTGGGCGGAAAGCCCATGGGGCGACGAATTGGAGAGGGGTCAATGCCATTGAGCAGGCAGCCGAGATCATCCGGCTTTTGAAAGCTCATCGGTTTAAGTTCAGCCCACATGCACTGTTAAATCATCCGACGGTGAATATCGGGACGATCACCGGCGGTGATAAGGTGAATATGGTTGCGGATTTTTGTGAGTTTACGGTTGATTTAAGGTATATGCCTGGAATGGATCCGAAAGAGATTGTCCGGACGGTTAAAAAGATCGTGGCCAGTGTGACAAGAAAATATAAGCTTGAGGTTGAGGATCTTCAGCTGCCGTTTGAGATCAGTGCCGAGAATGCATATGTTAAAGCTTTTCTAGCTTCAGCCAAGAAAATCGGTGTAATTCCGCGGCTGAAAGGTTCTGACGGAGCAACGGTTATTTCTTTTTTTCAGCATTATAATATTGCGGCCTTTGCCACAGGTTTTGGAAAGAGCGGTACGCTGCATGCGAATGATGAATACGCGGAGATCAAGACACTTTACAATGGAACAAAGGTTCTTGAGGAGTTTATAAAACATTATGATCGAATGTAAGTTTCTTTTTTTTGTGTTATTGACAGCGGCTGTCAGCTTGCCGACATCTTCCCTTATGGCAGAGACTGTTCCTTTCCTTCCTGGTGAGAAGATCTATTATTCAGTGAAGCAGCTGGGAGTAAAAGCGGGTGACGCGGTCCTGCAGTTTAAGGGAGAGGCATACCTGGAAGGTAAAAAATATTCTTTGATCGTCTTTACGGCTAAAGGGTTTAATTTTTTTGACGAAGAACGGATCTATGTGGATCCTGAAAGTTTTCAGCCGGTTAGAGTGTTGAGAGATCTGAATATTTTCGGGAATAAAGAGAATATTATGGAAGAATATTTTCTTAAGGATGGGCTTATTCGAATTACTAAAACAGCTGGCGGCAAGACGACAGTTCAGGATATCAGCAAAAAGGGCGCGGTTGATAATATTTATGGATTTCTTTATCGGACGCGCTTGCGTGAAAATATTCAGGTCGGGAAATTCTTTGATCTGAATCTTACAACGCTTAATGTGAAGATGGAAGGTGTTTCAGAGGTGAATTTTAAGGCGGCGGGAAAATCGTACCGGTCGGTTCTTTTCAGAAGCGTTCCGGCGAAATATACAATTTGGTTTGATCAAGGCCCAGAGAAACTGCCATTGCGCATTGTTGGTTCTCTGGGGCTATCGAATACTGTAATGGTTATGACCGGATACGAGGCCCAATGAACATGCCGGACAAGAATGGACATTTTGGAGAGTTTGGCGGGTGTTATGTTCCGGAGACGTTAAGGGGGCTTTTATTTGATCTTGAAAAAGAATTTGCAGCTTGTTGGAAAGATCCCGCTTTTAAGAAAGAGTTCAGGTTTTATCTCGAAGAATATGCGGGACGGCCGACCAGGCTGTATTATGCCGAACGTTTAAGCCGGCAGCTTAAAACGTTGAAAGTGTATTTAAAACGGGAAGATCTGCTGCATACAGGTGCTCATAAAGTGAATAATACTCTTGGGCAGATCCTGGTGGCGCGGAGGATGGGAAAGCGGCGGATCATTGCAGAAACCGGAGCAGGTCAGCATGGCGTGGCAACGGCGACGGTATGCGCGCTATTCGGGTTGAAGTGTGTTGTGTATATGGGGTCGGAGGATATCAAGCGCCAGGCTATGAATGTTGTGCGGATGAAGTTAATGGGTGCAGAGGTTGTTTCTGTTGAGAGTGGTTCGAAAACATTAAAAGATGCAATGAACGAGGCGATCCGTGATTGGGTCACTAATGTAAAAGATACGTATTATTTGATCGGGACAGTAGCGGGTCCTCATCCTTATCCTTATATGGTTCGTGAACTGCAGTCGGTGATCGGAATTGAAGCTCGCCGGCAATTTTGGCGTAAAGAAAAACGGTTGCCGGATTATTTGGTGGCGTGTGTGGGTGGAGGGTCAAATGCGATGGGCCTGTTTTATCCGTTTCATAAGGATAAGGGAGTACATATTATCGGGGTTGAGGCGGCAGGCCATGGGATCCATTCAGGCGCTCATTCAGCGGCGATTTGCGCGGGGCGGCCAGGGGTCCTTCACGGGTGCAAGAGTTATCTTTTACAGGATAAGAATGGCCAGGTGACGAATGCTCATTCTGTTGCGGCTGGTTTGGATTATCCAGGGGTTGGTCCGGAGCATTCCTATTTCAGTCAGATCGGGGTTGCAGAATATGTGGGGATTACAGATAAAGAAGCTATAGACGCGTTGAAAGCTCTTTCGCAGATAGAAGGGATCATTCCGGCGTTGGAGTCTTCGCATGCTGTGGCCTATTTGCCTAAGTTGGCACGCCGGGTGAAAGGGTTAAAAACTGTTATTGTTTGTCTTTCCGGCCGGGGTGACAAGGATATGGGCACTATTGCTGAGGTTTTGAACGGTGAATAGGATTGATCAAAAGTTTATTGAGCTTCGAAAGAGGCAAAAGAAGGCGTTCATTGCTTTTATTACGGCAGGAGATCCGTCTTTGGAGGCGACAGAAAAGCTTGTTGTAGAGATGGAAAAGTCAGGAGCGGATATTATTGAATTAGGAGTGCCGTTCTCTGACCCTATGGCTGACGGGGCAACCATCCAGGCGGCTTCATTTCGTTCTCTTCAGCGTGGGACAACACCCAAAAAGATATTGAGCCTAGTGCGCCGGATCCGGAGGGTATCGCAGGTCCCGATCGCGTTAATGACATATTACAATCCGGTGTGTTTTTTGGGGGATACAGATTTTGTGCATGCGGCCAAAGCCGCAGGGGTGGATGGATTGATCATTCCTGATCTGCCGGTTGAAGAGGCAGGAGGTCTGCGTAAGGCTGCGCAGAAGAATGACTTGTCCTTAGTTTTCTTTCTTTCATCAACAACGTCTAACGAACGCATGGCCGGTATTGTGAAGGCGGCCAGCGGGTTTATTTATTTTGTTGCGGTTGCAGGGGTTACGGGCGCGCGTATTGCATTGCCGACCGATATTGCCCGGCATGTTAATAAAGCACGAGAGATGACCCGTGTTCCTGTTTGTGTTGGTTTTGGGATTTCTACTCCAGAGCAGGTGCGAGATGTAGCGGCCTTCTCAGATGGCGTTATAGTAGGCAGTGCGATCATTAAAGAGATCGAAAAGAACTCGGGATCTAAGGATATGCCGTCAGCCGTGGCGAAATTCGTCGGTCGTCTGGCATCGGTATTATAAGGTATGTATAAAAAGTCGATCCTGTCGAATAACTTGCGTGTGATATCCAATGAACTGAAAGGCCGCGAGAGCGTTGCCATTGGTATTTGGGCTGGTGTGGGTGGACGTTTTGAGGACGAGTCTATTAAGGGCGCGGCACATTTTCTTGAACATGTTCTTTTTCGAGGCAGCCTTAAATATTCCTGTAATAATATTAAAGCGTCGATTGAAGGTGTTGGTGGAACACTGAATGCCTTTACGGGAGAAGAGCAGACTTGTTATTATGCGAAAGTTCCCGCTAAACATTTTGAAACGACTCTGGATATTCTGTCGGATATGGTTTTTTTCCCGCTTATTCAGAAGAATGACCTGGAACGTGAGCGGTCGATTATTCTGGAAGAGATCAAGATGTATAAAGATCTTCCTCAATATTATGTTCTTGAACTTTTGGACGCCTTGGTATGGCCAGATCATCCTTTGGGGCAAAGCCTGGCAGGTTCTGCAGCAACAGTCGGGGATATGTCACAGGCAGGGTTGAGAAAATTTCATCGCCAGTATTATGCGCCGGATAATGTAGTTATTTCTCTTTGCGGTAATTTTGTGCATGATGAGGCGGTGGCTTATTTGGGTGATAAATTGGGAAATTTCCGTTCTACCGAGCGTCCGTTGGCGGTGCCTTTTAAAGGTGCCCAAACAAAGCCCCGGATAAAGTTTCACCGTAAGCAGACCGAGCAGATGCATGTGGCTCTTGGGTTTCCGGCTTTAAAAGCAGATCATCAGGATATTTATGCTTTGGCGATATTAAATATTCTGTTGGGTGGTAATATGTCGAGCCGTTTGTTTGATGAAGTGCGAGAAAAACGTGGTTTGGCGTATTCTATCTATAGTAGTGTAAAAAGCTATGATGATACCGGTCTTTTTATGGTAAAGGCTGGTGTGGATAATAAAAAACTGGTTGAAGCGGTTGAGCTGGTGTTAAAAGTATTGCGTCACCTTAAGCGCGGAGCGATCAAGGAAGATGAATTCATTCGCGCGCGGGAATATTTTCTTGGTCAGTTTGTGCTAGGACTGGAAGATACCATGGAGCATATGATGTGGATCGGAGAATCCATGATCGAGCGTGACCGTATAAGGACTTTAGGTGAAGTCGTATATAGGGTTAATGCCCTGACTCCTGATGATATTCAGCGTGTGGCCGGGGATATACTAAAAGAACGTCGATTGAATTTATCTGTCGTTGGAGCTCTCAAGGAGGATCAGGAAGCAGCTTTACGGGCGCTTATAGAATGAACTTCTGGTTTTGAGATTGACAGTGTGTATAAAGATGGATACACTCTATTTAACATTTTTATAATTTTAAGGAGGATGTATGGAAAGTTTGTCATTCTATGATGTAAAGTCCAAGAAGAAATTTGATTCTGCCGCGTATCGTGTTGAAGAAAAGAGTGGTCGTTTTTTCGCCGTTGTGAAATCTCCTGTTGGTGAACATGAATGCTGGCGCGTGCTTGGTAAGGATCAGGCCGCCAAGTTGAAGAAATAAGTCAGGATCCCCTGCCACTCTTTTGTGGAAGGGCGTATTTTTGAAAGGTTGTTTTTATCGCACGTTTATTATCGTCATTAGAAGTAGCTAAGAAAGCGGCAAATTTTGCCTTTGATAAGAAAGCAGAAAATGTTGTTATTTTGGATATGGGCGGAGTCGCGAATTTTTGTGATTATTTTGTTATATGTTCAGGTTCAATTTCTCGTCATGTGAAAGCTATCGCGGACGGGGTTGAAGATGGTCTGGCAGATCTTGGGATCAAGGTCAAGATGAAGCAGGGAGAGGATAGTATTTCCCGTTCCAAGGGGTTTGTTTTGGGCGGGCAGGCCTTTCCTTCGCCGTCAGGGGATGCTGGCATGGCTAGTGGCGCCTGGATGCTGCTGGATATGGGCGATGTTGTTGTTCATATATTTGAGGGCGAGTCGCGTGAATTCTACGCTTTAGATCATCTTTGGTGTGAAGCCAAGCAGGTTGAGTGGAATAATAAGTAAAGCGATGTTACCGCAGTTAAAGCAAGAAATTCAGGTATTGATCCGTTCGAGTGCAGGGGATATCGGTGGAGATTCCTCAACGGTAGACGTGCAGCTGGAAGCGCCGGCTTTAAAAGAGCATGGTGATCTGGCGTGTAATATTGCTTTATTGCTTGCTAAAAGCCTTCGGCGTAATCCTTTTGGATTAGCGGAAGATATAAGGGGTGCGTTTAATATCCGGGTGCAGCAATCATTGATCCGGGATAAGATCATTTCTGTTGAAGTCGTCAAACCAGGGTTCTTGAATTTCCGTCTGACCCCAGAGGTTTATTGTGATGAGCTTGGAAGTGTTTTGTCACAGGGGGCCTCTTATGGACGTACGGCTTTGGGGAAAGGGAAGAAAGTTCTGGTGGAATTCGTTTCGGCGAATCCGACGGGTCCTTTAACGGTAGCGCATGCGCGTCAGGCGGCTGTTGGGGATGTTCTGGTGAATGTGTTGAATGCAACAGGGCATCATGCCCAGCGTGAGTTTTATGTGAACGATGGCGGCAATCAGATCAGAACATTAGGCCTCTCGGTTCAGCTACGTACAAAAGAACAATTGGGTGAAACGATCATTTATCCTGAGGATTGTTATCAGGGTGTTTATATCAGTGATATGGCCGGGATCTTTGTTAAGGAACGCGGCCTGGAGGATCTGAATGCGGCGAATGCTGTTTCATTAGAAGAGTATTGTGAGTTTTCAAAGAATTATCTCATGGATGTGATCCGTGAGGATCTTCGTCTTTTTCGGGTAAAGTTTGATAATTGGTCCTTTGAGTCCAGGATTTCGACGACGGAGAATATCGCGGCGACCCTGAATGATTTAAAAGCCAAAGGTTTTATTTATGAAAAGGACGGCGCCTTGTGGTTTGCGTCAACGATGTTTGGAGATGATAAGGATCGGGTAGTCAAGAAGTCGGATGGGTTCTATACCTATCTTGCGCCGGATATCGTTTATCATAAGTACAAATATGATCGCGGCTTTGACCTTCTGGTGGATATTCTTGGTCCGGATCATCATGGCTATATCCCTCGTATAAAGGCAGCAGCGCAGGCGTTGGGGAAAGATGCCAAAGCATTGGAAGGGCTTATTATTCAATTGGCAACGATTTTTCGTGAAGGAAAACAGCTTCGGATGTCAACTCGGGCCGGAGAGTTTATCAGCCTGCGAGAAGTTGTTCAGGAGGTAGGAACGGATGCCGGGCGTTATTTTATGTTGATGCGTCAGGTGAATCAACAATTGGAATTTGATATTGATCTGGCCAAGAAACAGGCCCCGGAGAATCCGGTCTTTTATATTCAGTATGCGCATGCCAGAGTGTGCAGTATTTTGAGGAAAGCAAAAGAAGACGCCTCATTGGTTCCTTCAGAGGCGCCTTTTGTTCGTTTAAAGGAAAGGGTAGAGATCGATCTTATTAGTAAGCTGCTTCAGTTTCCGGACGTGCTGGATTTTTGCGCGGGACAGCTGGATCCGGCGGCGCTTCCCCGGTATATGCAGGAATTGGCAGCGGCTTTTCATAAATTTTATGACCAGTGCCGTGTTATTGATGAAGATCGGGAGCTTTCTGCTGAACGGTTAGCTCTTGTTGATGCCGCGCGAATTGTTTTGTCGAATGGCCTTGCCATCCTAGGGATTACTTCTCCAGAGAAAATGTGATATGCGTAAAAAATGGCGCCTTAAGAAGCCCGACCCGGAACGTCAGGCTTTCCTTGTAGGCGAACTGTCAGTTCATCCTATTGTGGCACAGCTATTGATTAATCGGATGGTTCTGGATGCGGCTGAAGCCAGGACTTTTCTGACCCCGTCCCTTGAATGTCTGTTGGATCCATTCTTGTTGAAAGATATGGATCTGGCGGTGGCTCGGTTACGTATGGCGCATGAACGCGGGGAGAAGGTGCTTGTTTTTGGTGATTACGATGTGGATGGGGTTACAGCAACGGCTGTTGTCTATCGCCTGCTGCGCAAGTTGGGGATTCGGGCGCTGACGTATATCCCTCATCGTATGGACGAGGGGTATGGTCTTAATGTTGAAGTTATTCCGTTAGCCAGATCCGAGGACGTGTCGTTGATCATAACAGTTGATTGCGGGATAACGGCTTTTGATGAAGCAGAAGCCTTGAAAACAGAGGGGATCGATCTGATCATTTTGGATCATCATGAACCGGAAGGCGGGCGTATTCCAAAGGCTGTGGCCGTTGTGGATCCAAAGCGTCCAGACTGTAAGTATCTTTGTCCGCAGCTTGCGGGAGTGGGAGTAGCCGCCAAGTTTGTGCAAGCAGTAACGGGAGATTTTCCGGTAGAAGATTTGGATCTTATTACTCTGGGGACGATTGCGGATGTGGTGGCTTTAACTGGAGAGAATCGGATCATTGTGAGTGCGGGGCTGCCGGTTCTTTCCAGGACAACTAAACCTGGCCTTTGTGCCCTGATGGATATTGCTCGTCTGACCGGGAAAGCAATGACGCCGTTCTCAGTTGGGTTTGGACTTGGCCCCAGATTGAATGCGGCAGGGCGTATGGGCACAGCGACTACATCCCTGGATCTTTTGTTGTCGGAAGATATAGATAATGCCATGGCGTTAGCGCAGACATTGGAATCGTATAATCGTGACCGCCAGCGTTTGCAAGCAGTCCTGGTAGAAGAGGCAATGGCGATCATTAATACAGATACGGCTTATGCCGATGAGCTGGTCATTGTTGTTTATAAAGAAGGCTGGCATAAAGGAGTTTTGGGTATTGCGGCATCCAGGATAACAGAGAAATTCAATCGTCCAGCCGTAGTGATATCAGTTCAAGATGGGATGGCTGTTGGTTCCGGACGTTCGGTAGCCGGTTTCTTTTTGAATGAGGCATTTGCACATTGTGCAGATATTCTGGAAAGTTTTGGGGGGCATCAGAGGGCGGCAGGTGTTCGTTTACGAGCAGAGATGATCGTTGAGTTTCGTGCCAGGGTGAATGCGTTTGCTAAAGAACGGCCCGATGACCAGGATCTGGTACCTGTTTTGGAAATAGATGCGGAGCTTTCATTGTCGCAGACAACGATGGATTTGGTTAAGACGATTGATTCTTTGGCTCCATATGGAGAGGGCAATCCATTACCGGTTTTTGCGACGCGGCGTTTAATGATCAAGGCACGCCCTCAGGTTATGGGTAAGGGCACGCTTAAATTATGGGTGACGGATGGACGCGTTTCATTGTCTGTTGTTGGTTTTGGGATGGGTGCGGATTTTCCGGATCTTGGCATGGGTCAGGCGGTTGATATTGCGTATACATTAGGTATTGATGATTGGAATAAGGCCCCACAAGTTCAGCTTATGCTTAAAGACTTACGTCCTGCCAAATAAAAATAATTAAAAATAATTGGGACACATTGACTTTTCTTTTGGATTTCTTCAGAAAAGTCAATGTGTCCCAATTACTTTTGTCTCAATTATTTTTATGTTTTATTAAGCTTTTTTAGCGGATGCGGTTGCGCGATGGAAAGAGGCTTTGCCGGCTTTTTTTACTTTTCCGGCACGAATCATGCGGGCTGTGACCCACACGCGTTTGACGGTACCCTTGCCATCAACGATCTTGACGCGTTGAAGGTTTGGTTTAATCACGCGCAATGTCTTTCCTACGATCTTGGAACCGGCACCGCCCTTGCGGCGGATCATACCGCGTCTTTTATATTTACGCCCTGAAGTGGGTCTAGCACCGGAAATAACACAAACTTTAGCCATAACTTCTTCCTTAAGTATTTTATAGTTTCTTAACGAGAAATAGATTTTAATGAATATCTCGTTCCTGTCAAGAGGAAAGAATTGCTTTTGTCCAGCCAAATTGAAAATGTCCTAGTTCTACCAAATCAAAAATGTCCTAAT
>DYOU01000167.1 GCA_020720365.1 Candidatus Elulimicrobium sp. | reverse complement strand
ATGATCCTACCCCGTTTTTGTACAGACCCAGTTAAGCCGCTTTCAGCATTTTTTGCCACTCTGCTTCATATTCAGTAGGTGACTTCCAGCCATTAGAAGAATGCCTTCTGCGGCGATTATAATACACCTCTATATACTTAAAAAGACCATATCCTGTCGTTGCTGCATCTTTAAAAACGGTATGATTCAAATATTGTCCTTTCAATGTATGAAAAAATGATTCTGCCACTGCATTGTCCCAGCAATTACCCTTACGGCTCATACTTTGAACAAAACCATATTCATTCAGTAATCCCCTGAAATCACTGCTGGCATACTGAACCCCCATATCACTGTGAACCAGAAGCCCTGCGCCAGGCCTGCGGCTCATTACAGCCTTCTGGAGAGCCCTTATGGTGGACTCGCGATCAAGAGAGTCACTCAGGTCCCAGCCCACTACCATACGAGAAAACAGATCGATAAATACGCTCAAATACCACCACTTGCCTCCTACCCTGAGATAGGTTATATCCCCAACCCATGCCTTGTCAGGTTCTGATACATTAAAATTCCTGTTCAGTATATTGGCTGCCACAGGCTCTGAATGACGGGAATCCGTAGTAGTCCTGTATTTCTTTGTGATCCTGCATCTAAGATTGTTCTTTCTCATTATACGGGCCACCCGATTACGGCCAACATGGGAAAAGCGCTCTTCACTTTTCAAGTCTGCCGTGATCATGGGAACGCCTGCCTTGCCATTATGCTCCGCATATAACTCCTTGATGTGCTTTGTAAGCGCCTGGTTCTCCCTTGATCGAAAAGAGTCAGGCTGCCTCACCCATTTGTAATAACCGCTCTCAGATATGGATAAAACATGGCACATTTTCTTCACAGCGAATCGAGAGCGGTAAGCATGCACTGATTCATACCTCTTCACTGTGCCTGGCTGAAAATGGCCAATGCTTTTTTTAATATATCACGCTCCAGCTCCGTATCTTTTAACCTTTTCTCCAGATCCTTGACACGTTGCTGTTCCTCAGTCAAAAGCTGCTTCCCGTTGCCAGGAAAGGCCAGCTCCCCTTCTTTCTTCATCTGTTTGCGCCATTGATATATCAAATCCTTATGAATACCAAGGCCCTCTGCCACTCCAGAAACTGTCCTGCCTTCTTCCAGACTCAAACGGACAGCTTGCCTCTTAAATTCCGCATCATACGTTCTGCGTATCTGCTCTGACATATGTTCGATCCTCCTTGTGCTTCTCTTATAACGAGTTATCTATGACTGCACAATTTCGGGGGA
>DYOU01000060.1 GCA_020720365.1 Candidatus Elulimicrobium sp. | reverse complement strand
AATTTTATTACTTCGCCGCCCCCAGCGATTGTTAAGTTTTTATCTTGTGTCTATGCGTGTCAATAGCTACAATAATCAAAACAATTTAATTAAGAGTGTGGAAATGGCAGGAACAGTACAGGGACTCATTGAATTTGTTTTGACAAAACATGTTCGAAGGGCTCCGTCAGCAGAATTAAAAAAGAAAGCAAAGATTATTGCAAGTCATTTTAATGACTTGAATACTTTTCTTTCTGCAAAAGATAAAGATTTTTCCTCGTTGACGTTTGTTGGTGGGGAGTTGCTCGTTTTATCGAAAAGAGAGTTAGAGTTTATAAAAGAAATTCAGATTTCTGGGATCATTGACTCCAAGTTAAGTTCTCAACAAAATCTTTGCAAGATTGCTACTGAGCTTTTTGTTGAAAGACAGTTGGAAATGATTTCAGCCCTTACAATTGAAAGTCTCAATTGTAATCCTATTTTAATTTCAGCATTAAAGCTCCAGACGCCCCGTGAATTAGTTAAGTTTTATACGTATCAAGCAGTCAGTAGAAGTATTGTTACCTCACTTGGCTTTCTTGTACAAAATTTATTGCTTTATTCAGGGGAAAATATTTTTGATGCCAAGGATGAAGAATCTGGTGATGGGACTAAATGGGATTTAGTAAAAGAAAAAACTGGAGAAATAAGGACTTGGATAGAAGTAAAGAGTGGGCCGAACGATTTAGATAAGGCCCAAGTTTTACATTATAAAAAAGAAATAGAGCAGATAGAAAAAGATGGCGAGAAAGCGTTCATTGGTGAGACGTATGGAAGACGGGATGCTAATACAATTACACATGGTTTGTATAAACAATATTTGCCGCGTTGGGAAGAGAGAACGCTCATAGGAACGGAGTTGTGGGATTTTATTTCTGATGATCCCGTATACCACGAGAAATTGATACGATTATTGACCGATACAGCGGATGTGTTATTGAATAATCATTCTTTGGTTGAAGTTATTGATGCCAAGGTGCTTGATCTGACGAAAATATTAGTAGCGGATCATAAGTCTGTAAAAACTTTTATTAACAGTCTTTGGTAATTATGAAATATTCTGCAATTTCGTTGTTTTCTGGAGCAATGGGGTTAGACCTTGGACTTGAAAAAGCGGGGTTTGACATACGAGTTTGTGTTGACTTTGATAAGTATTGTTGTGAAACAATGCGTCTTAATCGGCCAGAGTTGCCAGTTATACATGGCAAGATTGAAGATATTGCCAGTGAAGAGCTTCTTAGGACGGCTGGTCTCAAGAAAGGCCAGCTTTTTCTCGTTCATGGCGGCCCGCCTTGCCAAGCTTTTAGTACAGCAGGGAGTCGCAAGTCTCTTCAGGATACTCGTGGGAATTGTGTTTTGGAGTTTGTGAAGAAGGTCGCTGAGATACAGCCCAGATATTTTATTATGGAGAATGTTCGGGGACTTTTTTCTGCTGCGCTATGTCCACCACCCGAAGGTAAAGAAGCGCGCTTACCTGATGAGATGCCGCAGAGTGCTTTGAAACATATCTTGAATCTTTTTAATGAAGCGGGTTATACCGTTAGTTTTGCACTTTTCAATAGCGCGAACTATGGCGTTCCTCAAAAGAGAGAGCGTGTTGTCTTTTTTGGAAATCGGGGTGACGTTCGTATACCGCTTCCACAGCCGACACATTCCAAAGATGGTATTTTGACGGAAAAGAAGTGGGTTTCATTGAGAGAAGCATTTAAGAGATTGAATGGGACGAAGCATGAACACATAAACTTTAGTGAGAGCCGGTTGAAATACTACAAACTTCTTAAGGCAGGTCAAAATTGGAAAGATCTGCCTGAGAAATTACAGAAAGAAGCTATGGGGCCTTCGTATTTTCTTCAAGGGGGAAAGACGGGGTTCTTGCGTCGATTGTCGTGGGATGATCCATCACCGACTTTGGTTACTAGGCCGAACATGCCCGCTACCGATTTGTGTCACCCCGAAGAATTGCGTCCATTAAGTGTCCAAGAGTATGAAGTGATCCAAGAGTTTCCCAAAGGCTGGAAGCTTGCCGGAAATATTATTGAGCAGTATAGACAGATTGGGAATGCTGTTCCTATTGGGCTTGGGCATATGGCGGGGAAAACAATAATTGATTTTCACACGGGAAGAGTGACGACTGCGGAACAAAACACTGTTCGGTACTCCCGTTATCATGGAACAACTGACATTGACTTCGAGAAGACCCGGCAGTTAGAGTTGGCGCTTGTTAGTTGATTTTTGGAGAAAATGGTGAGGCTGTGGGATAGGCATTGAGCTGTCTAAGCTGAGCGTTGATGAATTAATTAGCTTGTATGCTGAGACACCATGGAATTTAGGAGTGAGCAAGAAGTTGATAGTTGATGCAAAGATAATCTACGAAGCCACTTAATGACCCTATCGTCTAGCCTGGTCAGGACACAAGCTTTTCAAGCTTGGAACACGGGTTCAAATCCCGTTAGGGTCACCAGATTCCGTTTTTAATTGTTTCTGTTGGTACAAAAAGGACACCAAGACCATCCTTGGGCATTACGCTCACGTCACCCCTGAAAATGTTAAGAGGGGGCTTGCCATTACTCATCTGGATATTGGATTAAAGAAGAAATCTGTGTAAGAATCTGTGTAAACTGGGGCCGGTGAGTTTATTTGTCGACGATAAGAGAGGTAAAAGATGCGGAAGGAGGGACTCGTTGCCCTTCTCTCGCTTCGCTCGTTCGGGTCAGACATCCGCCCCGCTTATAGTCCCGCTAATAGCGGGACAGCGGGGCTCCTTCGAGTCCTTGTTGCTGAATAAAATAATGCGGAAGGAGGGACTCGAACCCTCAAGTCTTGCGACATAGGCTTCTGAGACCTACGTGTATACCAATTCCACCACTTCCGCTTGCAAGAGAGCGGTAGTATAATAAGTTTGATTAAGGCTGTCAATATATGCGTGTATTAGAAGAAAGGCGGCGGGTATGAAAATATATCTATTGGTTATTTGTTTTACTTTTATCGTTTTTTCGGCGTTCGCGCAGCAGCCGGACGAGGGTAGGAAATATTATTTCAGCGATATTTCCTGGGGCGGAGAGATAAGCTCCGTGACAAAAGAAAACATCAAAACATTGATTGCTCCCTATCGGGCCAGGTTCTTGATGTTGAAGCAGATAGATCAGCTGTGCAGCGATATCAGGGCAACATTAAAGAAAGACAATGCATCGAAACAGCCCGCTTCCTGTGCCATTCAAAAAGGAACTTTGATAATAATCCTTGGAACATAAGTTGTTGACTCCCTCAGCGCATTTGTTACGATGTTCCCATAAGATTTTTCCATGTTCAAGACAAGTCTTTGTAAATCTTAGGAGATGTTATGACACGCAAGACGCTTATTGTTTTGATCATCGCAGTCCTGGTGCTGTTGGTGGTTGTGGCAGGGAAGAATGCGCGTTCGCCACGGGACGGATCATTTGTCCTGGCTAATGTGAACGGGTATCAAATTATGGCGGATGAGTTTGAGGAGGGTTTTTCCACATCTGCTTTTGCGGCACGGGATGATAAGCTGCAGGCACGCCGGGAATATCTTGAAACCCTGATCGACCAGAAGCTTATCCTGCTGGACGCGCAGCGGCAAAACCTGGACAAGGCGCCCGATTTCTTGAAATCTGTCGAGAAGTTTTGGGCGCAGTCGCTTTTGACCGTGGCTGTGGGCAAGAAGACGCTTGAGCTTCATAAGGGCATTAATGTGCGCGATGAGGATGTGCGCCGGATTTACGATGATATGGTTAAAGACGGGGTGACGGTAAAGCCGCTTTCGCAGGTGTATCCTCAGATTAAATGGCAGGCGGAGAAACAGCTTGATACGCAATTGCTCAACCGCTGGATACATGGGTTGCGTCAGGGGGCTTCGGTGAGTGTTGATGAGAATGCGCTAAAGGCATTGAAATAAGGGGGATGGCATGAATCAGGACAAGGAAAAATTGAGCTATCGCCGGAAAAACCTATATATTGATCAGGGATTTCAGGGCAGGTTTATCCTGAAGTTCTGCGGTGTGGTGGCGGTCGGCGCAGGGTTAATGATTCTTTTGTTATATATTTTGTCGCAGCAATCGACGACGGTTTCTTTTATTCACGCCCGTGTCAAGGTGATGACGACGTCAGATTTCCTTCTGCCGCTCCTTGTCCAGACGGTATTTCTGGTGATGGCGGTTGTTGCTCTTGGCGCGATTGGCGTGACGCTTCTGGTTTCGCACAAGATCGCGGGGCCTCTTTTTCGTTTCAAGCAGACGTTCAAGGAATTATCTTCCGGCAATTTTACGAACCAGGTACGTTTGCGCAAGGGCGACCAGCTTTTGGAGATGGCCGGTGATTTTAATCATATGATCACGGTGCTGCGCGCGCAGCTTCTGGAGGCCAAGGGCCTGCTGGCCGGGGTCAGGGCAGACATGGAGGCCATTGGCGAGTTTAATGTTGAAGATGCCAAGCGCAAGAAATTCCATGAATTGCAACATAAGGTCCAGGAACTCGAAAAGGCCATGGGTTTCTTCAATCTCTGATGGCTTAAGGACCTATGTCGGACGCGATCGCAACCAATAAAAAAGCTTACCATAATTATTTCCTCACGGACAAGTGGGAGTGCGGGATCGAGCTTAAAGGCGCGGAGGTCAAGTCCATCCGTGCCGGCGATGTTAATTTTGCGGATGCGTATGTGGGGGTTGAAAAAAGTGAGGTGTGGCTTTATCATCTGCACATTGCACCCTATCTCCAGGCCAGCTATCTGAACACGGACCCTGACCGTAAGCGTAAGCTTTTGATGAACCATAAGGAGATCAACCGCGTCTCAGGCCTTTTGACCCAGCGGGGCGGCACGATCATTCCCACGCGTATTTATATCAATAAACGCGGATTGGTGAAGGTTGAGATCGCTTTAGGGCAAGGCAAGAAGCTTTACGACAAGCGCGATGATATCAAGCGCCGTGAATCCGACCGTCAGATGGCCAGGGCGGTGCGTCGGTAGAATTGTTTTGAGGTTTCTGATTTTAGAAGGTATACTTTAATCATGCTTGTTTATGAAGATGTCTTTAAAGTGTTGAATCACGCGCGGATTAAGTATGTTGTTGCTGGGGGTGTGGCTGTTGTGTTGCATGGATTCCCCCGGTATACCGGCGATCTTGATCTGATGGTTTATTTGGATGAGAAAAACCTTGGCCGTTTTTTTGATGCTTTGGGAAAAGTTGGTTTTCTGCCAAAAGTGCCGGTGAAAAAAGAAGAGTTTCAAGATGAGTCTACGCGCAAGCGGTGGAAAAAAGAAAAGAATATGATCGTGTTTTCTTTTCAAAATCGTCAGCCGCCTTTTCGGTTGATTGATATGTTTGTTGATGAGCCGTTGCGTTTCTCTGATGTGGACCGTAAGGCGCTTCGGGTAAGATATGGCCGTGTGAATATCCCGATTATGGCTATTGAGCATTTGATTGAACTTAAAAACGCCGCCGGACGCGGTAAAGATCTTGAAGATATTGTTCAGTTAAGAGCTATTCAGGAGAGATGTAATGAAGAGGGTTGTCAAAAGACAAAACGTTCGCGGAAGGCGTGAAGTATACGAGCATTTGGATGCTTTCTTGTGTTTGAGTTATACGGATCGTGGCCGTTGGCTTGGCGAGGCGTTAGCATTGGCTGATGCTGTAAAAGCCGGGCGGGCCGGACGGGGGATGTTGGTTCCTGCTTAGTTTTCTTGTTCTTTTAGAATTTGGGGGTGACTTGGCTTCGACTTGTGTTGGTCAGGGTCAGGTGGCATGCCGAGGATGATGGTTGGCCTCGTAAAACTTCCATCAAAAATCAAACGCTAACGACACGTTAACGTACGACCAGGTTGCCGCGGCCTTCGCTTCTAGCGAAGCACCGGCTGGCGCCGAAGCAGCCTTAGTCTAATACTAGACTAAGCCCTGTGATGAAGGGAGCCTGTCGCTTCATTATTGGAACCAAACAGGCTGGTCTTAAGATCTGCTCTCGTTCTTAAGATAAGATTTTAGAGAGCTGGTCCTGTGCCGGTTTGTCCGCCGAATGGCACAGGTCGACAATAAAGACGGACTACGCATGTAGATGCTTGGCTGCTGTAACAGAAGGACCCGGGTTCAATTCCCGGCACCTCCACCATTGTTTGTAAGCCGTTGCATTACATATGGTTAAGAACTTACATCTCAGGGTTGTGACCATATTGCAACCACTGGCGGCAATTCAGGAGTTCAGCCCCTTGTGATCGTAAGATCGTAAGGGGCTTTTTATTTATCCAGTCATTGACAAAGAAAGCTTTACATAGTAACCTTGGTTACAGTAACGGGGGTTGCAATTATGAGATTTTATGACAGGCAGCAGGAGTTGGCAGCGCTGGATAAGTTGATGGGGCAGGCGAAGGGCGGTTCCCGTATGGCCGTTTTGACCGGCCGCAGGCGCGTGGGGAAGACTCTTTTGTCCTTGGAGTTTGCCAAGGATAAGAAAAACCTCTATCTTTTTGTAGCCAAGAAGTCTGAAGCGTTGCTGTGTGAGGAGTTTGTCGCAGATATCAAACGATCGTTCCCGGACGCGCCTGTGATCGGGGATATTCGTTCCTTCCGTGATGTTTTCCAGTTGTTACTTCAAATCGCCAAGGATGTGCCGTTTACGGTCATCATCGACGAGTTCCAGGAGTTCTACAATATCAATTCATCAGTTTATT
>DYOU01000166.1 GCA_020720365.1 Candidatus Elulimicrobium sp. | reverse complement strand
CGTATTGACCTTTACCGCCAGACTGTTTGGCGTACTTGTAATTGACTTCTTTTACTGCTTTGGTAATTGACTCGCGGAACGCAACACGCGGAGCCCCAACATTTGCCTGCACCCTAAACTCACGTAGTAAACGGTCTACAATGATGTCGAGGTGCAACTCGCCCATCCCCCTAAGAATGGTCTGCCCAGAGTCCTCGTCAGTATTTACATGAAGCGTGGGGTCTTCTTCAGATAATTTACGAAGAGCCTCTCCCATTTTTTCCTGATCTGCAGAACTCTTAGGTTCAATCGCAATGGAAATAACCGGATCAGGGAAAGAAATGGTTTCCAAAACAAGCGGCTTTGTATCACAAAGGGTATCGCCAGTGAAACTTTCCTTGAAACCCAACACAGCGCCAATATCACCAGAACGTATTTCAGCAACATCCTCACGGTGATCAGCGTGCATACGGATCAGACGCCCAATGCGTTCCTTTTTGCCTTTTTTAGTGGAATTCTGCACGGTTTGACCCTGACTCAAAATACCAGAGTAAACACGAACGTAAGCAAGACGACCCACATAAGGATCAGTTACAATTTTGAACACCAATGCGCCCAAAGGAGCATCATCTTGCGCGAGAATTTCAAAGGTGTTTTCAGGATAGCCAGGCTCGGAGACAGTCATGGATGGCTTATCTGCCGGAGAAGGAAGATAATCAACCACTGCATCAAGCAGAACCTGCACGCCTTTATTTTTCAATGAAGAACCGCAAAACACAGGAGCGGTCTTATTGGCTAGCACACCTTTGCGAAGAGCAAGTTTAAGTTCATCTATGCCGATCTCCTGAGCTTCCAGGAACTTCATCGTTAGATCATCGTCAAGTTCAGCAATCTTCTCAACCATTTTGGCGCGAGACTGCGCTGCTTGTTCTTTTAACTCGTCAGGGATTTCAACAATGTGCGGATCTTTACCCAGATCATCTTCCCAAATAATAGCCTTCATCGTAAGAAGATCTACGACGCCCTTAAATGTCGCCTCAAAGCCAATTGGGATTTGCATGGGAATAGGATTGGCGCCGAGACGATCGATAATTGTTTCGATGGTTCGCTCAAAAGAAGCGCCAACACGATCCATTTTATTAACAAAACAAATGCGCGGCACGCCGTAACGATCAGCCTGACGCCACACAGTTTCAGATTGAGGCTCAACGCCTTGTACTGCGTCGAACACAACAACGCCGCCGTCCAACACGCGCAAAGAGCGTTGAACTTCTGCGGTGAAGTCAATATGACCAGGGGTATC
>DYOU01000165.1 GCA_020720365.1 Candidatus Elulimicrobium sp. | reverse complement strand
CGGCACCACACGCCCGCACACCCCATCTTCCACCAACTCCGGCAAACCACCCGCCTACGCCGAGCGCGATCTCCGTATGGAGCGCGAACGGAGCGGCGCATGAAATCTACTTCTTTCTTTTCAGGGCTGTCCCCTTCATCCGCTTATGCTCCATATCGCCTACTGTCGACCAATATCACTTCGTGGAATCACCACCGACACTTGATTACTGTTCCGCTGATACGTTATTTCCACCTCTGATCCAGATGGGCCACGTATAGCACGAACAGCCTCCCCTATAGACATATTTGATGCATCTCTGCCATCGATACGCAAAACGACGTCACCCTCCAGCAAACCAGCCAATTCTGCTGGCGATCCGCGAACAATAGATGACACAACAACCCCAACCGAATTCGAAGCCTTTCGAAGAAAAGCTCCAACACCAATATATGGCATCGCACCGGCACTCACCGCCCCTGACGGAGAGCTTAATATAGTCGCCCCGGCCCACATACCCGATAATTCTGCCGCAGAATTGCTTATAATATTTGTGACCAAATACATATTTGATGAATCGATTTTAGCAACCCCCATGCCAATTTCCGCACAACGTGTTACAAACATTTCCCCATCTTCGCGGTTGTATATATTTGGTGCGTACAACTCTCCCTCAATCGCCTCGTATGTAATGTTTGTCAGCAACTCGTATAGCCAAACAGTATTTCCATCGCATACACATGCATCTTTAATAATAACTCGACTAACAGGATCAAATGTCGTATTGAATATACACTCTCTACCGTTATATAATATTTTACCTTCAACTTGTCGCGCTGGGCCTGAAGCCTGAACATCAGATATATTCTTGCAATCTTCTAAAGATACCATAATTTTTGGAAATATCGAAGAATAGCCATCGCTGCTTGTCGGGTGGTCCTCGTGAAACCAGAAGTTTGTTGATATATTTATATCTCGATAATACACCCTTCCTCCCACGCGAATTTCCTCTCGTGTTATTACAAATTTACTCCATTCCTCGTTCGAGATATCGTCAATGGTTATTGGAGAAATTACCGTCCCTGGAACTTTTATAACAACGTGATAATTACTGGCAGCCATATATGCGATTTTTTCCACCGCAAAAGGCGCGTTTGGCAGAACTTCTCGAAAGCGGGCGGCGAGGTGTGCGATTGAATCCGCCTTCTCTATTGTAGAGATTGACACCTCGGCCGACGCCGCCCTGCCCGGGCACGACAATAACGGCATCATCAATGATAATAAACATGTAGTAATGATTATTATTAC
>DYOU01000164.1 GCA_020720365.1 Candidatus Elulimicrobium sp. | reverse complement strand
AGATTCAAGTTGTATCGGAGTTGGAATCTGGTAAGTTTAACAGTATCTTTGGGGCCAGAAAGCAGTATGCTATCAAAGGTGCCGAAACAGTTGAAAGATGGATTCGGAAATATGGGAAAAATCATTTATTAAACAAGGTGGTAAGAGTGGAAACTACAAAAGACCGTGACCAGTTAAAAGAGATGAAAGCTAAAATACGCGAGCTTGAGTCGGCATTGGTTGATGCCCATCTTGATCTGCGTCTTGAACGTGCCTGGGGGGAATTGGCATGCGAGGCGGCAGGAATTGACGATGTAGATGCGTTTAAAAAAAAAGCTCTTATCAAGCTGTCCGCAAAGCGACAGATGGTGGTAGAATGAAAGGCCAACGAAAGAATGTGTCAGGACTATGTAAGCATGCGGGAATGACACGCCAGAATTATTATACAAAAAGGAAACGCCGTCAAAACATGGCTATAAATGAAGAATTCATTTTAAATTTAGTCAGGCGTGAACGCTGTGTACAGCCTCGACTAGGAACTAGAAAACTGCTGGTACTGATAAAAGATGAGTTGACGGATAACAATGCTGCTGTGGGGAGAGATCGTCTTTTTGATCTTCTTCGGCCTAATAATTTATTGCTGGAGCGCAAGAAAGCATTTATTCCTAAAACGACAAATTCGAGACACAGTCTGCCTGTTTTCCACAATCTGATTGCGGGAAATAAGGCAACTGCTCCCAATCAAATATGGGTTAGTGATCTGACCTATATTCGTACGGAGGAAGGCTTTATTTATGGAGCGTTAAATACCGATGCTTATTCCCGGAAAATTGTGGGTGCACATGCTGGAGACTCTTTGGAGAGTGAAGGCTGCATTGTCGCTTTGAATAAAGCACTGCAAGAATTGTCAAGGGATTGCTTTCCAATCCATCATTCGGACAGGGGATGTCAATATTGCTGCCACGCATACGTTGATATTTTGCGTGACAGAGGACTTCCCATCAGCATGACAGAGGCCAATCATTGCTATGAGAATGCTAAGGCGGAACGGGTCAATGGTATTTTAAAACAGGAGTATGGTTTAGATTATACATTCCAGACTAAAGAGCAGGCAGTCGTAGCATTCTACGAGGCTGTATATCTGTATAACAATCGACGTCCGCATATGAGTCTGAACTATAGGATACCAGCACAGGTTCATTGTGGGGTGGCAGCTTGAAGACATTTCTTCACGGCGATCATCACAGGGTTCGAAAATTCAAATATCCGGAAAGATTAAGAATTAATAAATATGGAAAAGAAAAGTGACAAATTTAAATCAGGACTTGACA
>DYOU01000013.1 GCA_020720365.1 Candidatus Elulimicrobium sp. | reverse complement strand
TTTTGTTGTGCGAGAAGAAAATTCGGCAATAAGGATCGCCTTGATGCAGTAAATTTCCGGAAATTCGTCCCGGAAAAGATGGTCTGACCAGAAATCTGTTGTAAAGTCGTCTTTGTTGCAGTTCTAATTCGGAGTTCGGGGTTCTAATATTCTCTGTTTTAATGTAGAATTGTTTAGTAAACTAAGATATAATATTTTTTAGTAACTTTTTAATATAAGGGCGTTATGGATAAAGAGTTTGATAATCAGGTATTAAACACGACTATTATGGGTGTTGTGCAGCATACGTTTAAGTCCATGCTTCACGTCCAATCTGTCGTAGAACCTGTTGTTGTTGAGAGAGATATTATTGAATTTGACGGTTGTATGCGTGTTTTCCCGATGGAGAAGTTTAATGGGCCAGTCTTTATAGCTTTTGTGAATTTTTATTATGATCAGAAGGAGCAGGATGCGAATAATGCGGTTGGAGCGTTTGTTCTTTTCGTAAAAGAAGAGGTTGCAGAGAAATTTTTAAAGGCTTTTGGGCGTCCAACAAGTGAGGCAGAGGACGAAGAGGTTTTACTGGATGTTGTTGGAGAGTTCTGTAATGTATTGGGGGGTAATGTTAAGAATGAACTTGTAGGTTTGGGATATGTCGATATAGCAATGTCAGCCCCTTATAAATATAAAAATTCAGTTCCTGAAGGGATACCTTTCGATTATAGTTTATATCAAAAACAAGAGATTACGTTTACTTTTTGGAATCAAAAGTGTATTGTAGTAGAAGCTTGTATGGGTTATGTTTCCCAAAAAAGGGAAGTAGTATAAAAGGAGATGGATTATGAAAAAGATTCTTGTTGTTGATGATTCCAGTGTTCAACGAAAAATGATCATTCAGATCATTCGGAAGGCTGGTTTTCAGAATGAAACAATGGAGGCTGGGGACGGCTTGGAGGCGATCGGTGTTTTGGGAGAGAATTTTCAGGATATTGCGGTTGTGCTTTGTGATTGGAATATGCCTAATATGAATGGGTTAGAGTTTGTTGAGGGCGTTGCGCAAGTGCCAGCGGTAGCAGCGGTGCCGGTTGTGATGGTCACAACCGAAGGAACGGCGGAAAAGATAGCGCAGGCGAAGGCGGCGAATCCTAATTTGCAAGGGTATGTTGTTAAACCATTTACACCGGATCAGCTTAAAGAAGCTATTGCGCCTATTTTAGCACTTGCCGGATGATCTTGAGCGGATTCTTTTGTTATTGATTTTCTTATATGGATAGCGAGGAGTCATGTCAATCTTTTGGGATCCTAAAAAACATCAACCGCAAATTTGGGTATATCCTTTTTTTATCTTTCTGACAATCGCGGTTTTTTCGGTTATTTTCTTGTATGGATTTTCAAAGAATACAGAACAAGAGGATCAGTTGGGTCAAAGTATGGACGCTTCTAAATAACAACAATCGAGGGCGGCTATGGGAAATCCAGTAGCAAATAGTTATAATCAGAAAGAAGTTGAGATCAAACAGTTTGTTTGTTTTAAGCTGGCCAACGAAGAGTATGCGATTGATATTCAGCTTATCCAGGAAGTTGTTAAAATCCCTAAAATAACAGATATTCCCCAAATGCCCTCTTTTTGTCTTGGAGTGATTAATAGTCGTGGGAATATTATTCCGGTTTTTGATTTACGTAGAAAGTTCAGGTTGCCGGACCGTGAGTTTACTTCTGAAACCAGGATCCTATCAGCGTCAATTGATGGGACGATGATCAGTCTTGTTGTGGATCAGGTGCTGGATAACGTAAAATTCGATATGACTCAGGTTGATCCGGCTCCGTCTGTAAAAATGAACATAGATCGTGAGTATATTCACGGTCTTGGTGAGTTAGAGGGTCGTATGATTGTTATTCTTGATCTTTTAAAGATGCATGAACATATGCTCAAAGAAATTATCGATTTCTCTGTTGTGTAAATCAAATAACTTGCGAGGGTGCTGTGGATAATAATGCGAGTGGTATTTTACTTGAAGCGGGAACAAATGAGCTGGAGATTGTTGAATTCTCTATTTCAGGAGCGCTTTACGGCATAAATATTGCTAAAGTCCGTGAAATTATTAAAGCTGATATTGATATTGTTCCTGTTCCGGATGCACATGTTTCTATTTACGGCGCTATTAATTTACGTGGAGCGATCATTCCAGTTGTAAATCTTGCGCAGCATTTAAAAGTAAATTGCCCTTTTGATAAAAGGGTTAATCGTATTATTATCGCTGAATTTAATAAAATTATTATTGGATTTTTGGTTAGTACGGTAGCGCGGATTCACCGCCTTTCATGGAAGACTGTTGAACAGCCGTCTCAGATGTTGCAGACAGAGCAGGGATATACGGTTGGGATTGTTAAGATTCAAGATCGAGTCATATTTTTATTGGATTTTGAGAAGATTTCTTCTCATATAAATCCTCGGGCTCATTTGCGTGCTCCGGCAGCTGATGAGTATAGTCAGCCCTCTACAGTGGATCGGGCTTCAAAAAGAATATTGGTGGCGGAAGATTCTGATTTTATCCGTCAATTGATCGTGGATCATTTACATACGGCAGGATATAATACAGAAATTGCGACTAATGGTGAAGAGGCCTGGGCAAAATTAGCCGCTATTACGGCATTGGCCAACTTCCAGAATGTTGAACAATATTATAATTTAATGATCACTGATATTGAAATGCCTCAGATGGATGGTCTTCATTTAATTAAACGGATTAAAGAAGATCCTCGTTTACGTCGGATGCCTTGCATTGCTTTCTCGTCGATGATTTCCAAGGAACTTGTTTTCAAATGTAAAAGCGTTGGTTCCGATGGAGAAATTTCAAAGCCGGAAATTAATCAATTAGTGGCATTAGTAGATGCGAAGGTGCTGTAAAGATGAAGTGTAATTGTTTAATGAAGGGGCCGTTATTTTCGGGGAGGTTTGCATGCCTAAGATCTATAAAAATGTGGAAAGAAGACAGTTCATTCGTATTGATGAAGAAGATCTTTTGGTTTGTGAACCTTTTGACCCTGCGAACTTTAGTGGATCTATAGCTAAAAGGATCCGTACATTTACAAAGAGTCTTAGTGAGAGTGGCATTCTGTTTGAAACAAATGATCCTTACGCGGTGGGCGCTCTTCTCAAACTTCAAATCGATATTCCAGGGTGGGAAAAATACAAATTAGAGTTTTATAAAGCGGATGTTTTGTCCCGTCATCAGCCTTTGGTTGTTTTGGGAAAGGTTGTCAGGGTCGAGGATATCGGACAGGGACGTTTTGATATTGGAGTCGTTTTTACTGCGATCGATAGTGGACATCGTTTGGCACTAAAAAAATATTTGCAAATTGAGAAAACAAAGAAGTAGAGCTTTATATGATCGATATTACAGATAAAGAATTTGATCTGATTAAAGATATTATGTATAAGCGGACGGGCGTTTTATTGAAACCGACAAAGAAGCCGTTGGTGATGACCCGATTACGCAGTCGTCTGGAAGAGTTGCATTTAACGCGTTTCCTTGATTATGTGCCGTTGATTGAGAAAGAAACGGGCTCAGAGATGGAGATATTCATTAATGCGTTGACGACGAATGAAACTTATTTTTTTCGGCATACCAAGCAGTTTAATTATTTCTATGAGACGATATTGCCAAGCATTGTTTCCAAGGGAAGTTCAAACGGTTTTAATGCCAGAATATGGTCGGGTGCGAGTTCTAGTGGTGAGGAGCCGTATTCTATTGCGATGACTTGTCGGGAGTTCTTTAAGGGAAAGTCGGGTTGGAAAGTTCATTTGATCGCTTCTGACATTAATAGTGAAGTTATAGGGGAAGCAAAGGAAGGCATTTATTCAGAGCGGAGTATTAAGGAAGTGCCGGAAACATTAAAGTCAAAATACTTTAAGCCGTATGAAGGAAGCCGCAATAAAATGTGGAAAGAATTCAATCTTGATCCGGCTTTAAAAAGTACGGTTCGATTTGTTCAGCATAATTTGTTAAAACCTTTTGCTGAGAAGGATTTTGATGTTGTTTTTTTAAGGAATGTCATGATTTATTTTGATAGTCAGAGCAAGCAGAAGGTTGTTGATAATGTTTTAGCTAGCCTGAAACCAGGGGGGTATTTTTTGATCAGCCTTTCTGAAAGTTTGAATGATGTTAAGACGTCCTTGAAAACGGTTTCATCGGGTATTTATCAAAAATAAGGAAACTGTTTTTATGATTAATGTTGTATGTGCGGATGATTCTCCTTTTTTACGAAAAGTATTGAAAGATGTTTTAGAGGTCAAGGGGACGATTAAAGTTATAGGTGAAGCGCGGAATGGCAAAGAGGCGATTGAACAGGTCAATGCCTTGAAGCCGGATGTTTTGATTCTTGATTGTGAAATGCCTGTGATGAATGGGTTGGAAGCGCTTCGAAGGATCATGGATGAATGTCCATTACCTGTTTTTATTTTTAGCACATTGGCACAAACAGGGGCAAGCGTCACTGTTAAAGCTTTAGAGTACGGGGCTGTTGATTATTTGCCTAAACCATCAGCCGGGGTACATGCTCTTAGCGAGATTGCTGACGAAATTGTAAAAAAGATTGAGATCATAGCATCAAGAAATCGTTATCGGAAAGGCACGGCCAAGCCCATCCCTTCTCCTGAATCGAAGAGTACGGTCGGAGTTTCTTCTAAAATTGTGAGCAGAAAGGTTGACATTCTAGCAGTTGGTTCATCGACGGGGGGTGTTCAGGCAGCTGTAGAGATTGTCAAACGGCTGCCGGATAGGACTCCCCCGATCGTTTGGGTTCAGCATATGCCGGCAACTTTTACGGGAAGTTTTGCGGCACGTTTGAATACTCTGGGGAATATTCGTGTATTTGAAGCTAAAAATGGTCAGGTATTGGAAGCTAATACTTGTTATATTGCTCCAGGTGGTTATCAAATGCGAATCCGTAAGACAGCGGCACAGACAATATTGAATGTTGGCGGGATAGAAAAAGTTAACAGTTTTTGCCCGTCTTGTGATGTTTTATTTGATTCTGTTGCCCAGTATTATGGAAACAATGCCGTGGGTGTGATTTTGACAGGCATTGGTGATGACGGCTCCAGGGGGTTGTTGAAGATGCATCAGAAGGGGTCTTTTGTTGTCGGGCAGAATGAGGATACTTGTGTGGTTTATGGCATGCCAAAATCAGCAAAGAATATCGGGGCTGTAGATTTGGAAACGGATTTGTTCCATATCCCTGATGTATTGGCAAAAGTTGGCGCAGTTGGGGCATAAAGGAGATTGCGATAATGGCAGAAATGATACCCGATGACGTAATGGAAATGCTTCCTGAATTTCTTCAGGAGAGTGATGAGCATTTGCAAGTGTTGAATGAGAAAATGTTGGTGGCGGAAGCGGCTATCAAGGGAGGCGAAGCTATGTCTCCAGATGACCTGAACACAATGTTCCGCTCAGCACATACAATTAAAGGGACGGCCTCATTTATCGGTCTAAAAAAGGTTGTTGGGTTAACACATAAAGCGGAAACTTTATTGCAGAAATTGCGTGACGCTGAGTTGTTATTGAATGCGCAGATCGTGGACGTCCTGTTCTCTGCGTTTGATACGCTTGTTAATTTGTTAAAGAGCTTGAAAGAAAATAAGACAGAAGATGTTGATATTGATGTTGATGTTCAAAAGATTGAAAAAATACTGAATCCAGGTGGGGGTGTTGTTCCCGTTGCGGTTTCTGTAGTGGCGCCGGCGGTTGTTTCAAAGCCGGCTCCTGTGGTAGCCCCGGTTGTGCCGCCTGTCGTTTCTATTCCTACTCCTTTGAAACCTTCATCGTCACAAGTATCTTCGGGGGCTGTTAAAGACGGAGAGCATTCATCGGTAGATGAAGAAGGTATCAGTGAGCGTTATCTGGAACAATTTGTCAGTGAAATTGAGCAGAATATTGACACATTGAATGCGGCTTTTTTAAAAGCAGAAAAAGAGCTGGACGATATAGAAATTGTTAATGAAGTTTTTCGGACGATGCATACGATTAAAGGTTCAGCCGGATTGGTGAATGCCAAGCCGATTGCTGAAGTGGCCCATAAGATGGAGAATATTCTTGAATATTTTCGCTCACAGAAGAAGCCTTTGCCAGTGACGTTGCTGGCGATATTCTTCAGGGGAGTTGATGCATTTAAGGAAATGATTGATTCATTAAAACTGACGAGAAAAATTAATTATAATATTGTGCCAATATGTAAAGAGCTTGATAAGTGCTCTATCAAGGTTGTCTTGGAAATGAAGGTAGCAGCGACGAAGACATCCCCTGTGGCAGCTGTGGCTCCTGTTGTTGTCAAACCTCCGGTTGTCAAGGTCCAGGAAGTTAATGTTGATTGGGCAAACTTGCCAGAGGCTGTGAGGTCGGTTGTTAAGTCCGAACGGGGACAAGGTAAAGATGTTTTTATTGTTGAGGGTGTTATTGTTGCGCGTGAAGCTATTAAATCAATGCGTTTAGCTATGATTGAGGAGCGATTAAATAAGAGTGGACGTGTTGCCGGTTCATTTCCTTCCGTTGAGGTTTTGGATACGGTCAAGGCTGATGCTATGATCCAGGTATTATTTTGTTCCAATATTAATGAAACAAATATTCGTGAAATCCTTATGATGGATGGGGTAACGATTAAGACAGTTGAGATGGCAGATGCTGAACTTATTCAAACGATAATGGGAGACAAGGTTATGGAGAAAGAACATCCTCCTGAGGTCAATGTGGTGCCGGAGATCAAACAGACCTCTGCCGTGCCATCGCCAGTAGTTAAAGATGAGCATAAGCCACAAGCTTCAGCGGCTGTCAACACACCTGTTGAGATCTCTACTGTAAAGATCGATGCGCGTAAACTGGATAAGTTAATGAACCTTTCAGGGGAGTTAGTTATTATTCGTTCTCAATATGCTCGGCTAGTAGGGTTGTTTAGTAATGATATGACACGGCAGAAAGATGTTGTGCGTATTACAGAGCATACGGCATTATTAGTGAGTGAGTTGGAAAAAGAATTTATTAGCGCGGTAGCGTCTACGGGCAAGGATGCGGGGCGTTTGCAGAAGATGATCGAAGAATTGAAGGCTAGTATTCAAACATTGTGTGTGCAATCTGATCGAGAAGAGTTTACGGCTAATTTTCATATCCTTTCGGAAACAACGAGTGCCCTTGAAAAGACGGCTTCAGATTTGCAGGCTAGTGTTATGCAGACCCGAATGGTTCCTGTTGAAGGCGTTTTTACGCGCTTTAAGCGGATTGTTCGCGATATTTCCAAAGACCTGAATAAGGAAGTAAATCTTAAGATTGAAGGCGCTGAAACCGAGTTGGACAAGAAGATTGTTGATGGCTTGGGTGATCCGCTGACGCATATGATCCGTAATGCAGTAGATCATGGTTTAGAAAGTGCGGAGGATCGAGCCAAAACAAACAAGAATCCTGTTGGTACGATCCTTTTACGAGCATCGCATAAAGGTAACAGTATGTGTATTCAGATTAGTGATGACGGGAAAGGTATGGATGCCGACAAAATAGCCGGTATTGCTGTTAAAAAAGGCGTTATTACTGAAGAGCAGTCGCAGAGGATGACAGAAAAGGAAAAGCTTAATTTAATCTTTCTTCCTGGCTTTAGCACAGCTCAGAAAGTGACGGGTTTATCTGGCCGTGGAGTTGGAATGGATGTGGTGCGTAGTATGATCGCCTCGTTCAATGGGGTGGTTGACATTAATACTAAATTGGGAGAAGGCTCATCGTTTATTCTTAAGATCCCGTTAACTTTGGCGATCATTCAAGCATTGCTGGTCGTGATCGGCGGTGAAGTTTATGCTTTACCTCTTGACGCTGTTACAGAGATTATTAAGGTCCCTAAAAAGGATATTTATTACGTGGATGGGAATGCAACTGTAAAATTGCGGAATCATGCTTTGTCTTTAATTGAGTTGGAGAAGGTTATTAAAGTGAAGCCGAACAAAGATACTGATGAAGATCATAAACGGTTGGTTATTATTACTGATGGGGAGAATCGTTTGGGTGTTCAGGTGGATTCTTTGGTTGGTAAAGATGAAATTGTTATTAAATCATTTACGAAACATTTTGCTCGGGTTAAGGGTGTTATTGGGGCTTCTATTTTGGCTGATGGCAATGTGGCTTTAATTCTTGATCCGGCAACTATTATCAAGGAATCGAGGTAAAAATGGCTTTAGGTCAAGAAGTTGCTGTTGGTATGGCGGATATTAAAGTAGGCAAAGAGTCGCAGATATTAACAACTGTGCTTGGTTCTTGTGTTGGCTTGTGTTTGTATTCGCCTTCTCATAAAGTGGGAGGGCTGCTTCATTTAATGATGCCATCGGCGGGAATGAATATGGCAAATCCTGATTTGAAGAAAGCCAAGTATGCCGATACCGGTGTCGCGGATCTTGTTAGAATGATCAAGGCATCTTTTGGCGTTCAGTCTTCGGACCTGGTCGCCAAGATGTTTGGTGGTGCAAAAGTTCTTCAGGGAGTAGAGCGTAATATCGGTGCCGAAAATATTGAAGCTGTAAAAGCGCTCCTTAGGGCAAATGCGATCCCGGTGAAGGCGTCTTGTGTAGGTGGAGAAAGAGGGTATCGTATCAAATTTAATCTTGAGACTGGAAGAGTTATTTGTCAGATCTTTGGGAATCAACCGGAGGAGTTTTAATTATGGATGAATCACAACAGGTTCAACGAGCGTTACAGCTCATTGCTAATTTGTCGATTGATAAGGCTTCACAGGTTCTTTCTAAGAGTATTAAGGTTGGAGCAAAGATCGAACTTGAAAATGTTTATGTTGCGGACATCTCCAAAGCTACAGAAGCGATTATGGTTTCTGATGAAGGGGATGTAGTCGGAGCGTATGTGGATCTGGTTGGAGATATGCCGTTCAAGTTTTTATTTTATGTGGCGGCAGAAGATAGTTTGACTCTGACGGATTTGATGCTGCGCAAGGAATTAGGGACTACCAAGAAGTTTGATATTTATGTAACGAGTACAGTTCAGGAGTTAGGGAATATCCTGGCGAGTGCGGTTACCAATGTTTTTGCTTCTGATTTTCAGATCAAAATGCGCCCATCGCCGCCTAAAGTTGTGCATGATTATGCATCGACAGTTTTTGGAGAGTATATTATGGAGGCGGCAGCAGATCTTAATGAGATTCTGATGATCGAAAGTCAATTTCGTGTGGTGCGGATGAATATCAAGTGCCGCATGTTTTTGTTACCGACCGGAGACACTCAGAAAACATTGGCCAGTATTGTCGCGGCTGCTTAAAAGGAGATCGTATGCCAAAAAGAATTATTACTGTAGATGATGCCCCGATCATTCGTTTGATGATTAAAGATGTATTAACAGAATGTGGAGGGTATGATGTGATCGCTGAATGTTCCAATGGACGTGAAGCTGTTGAGAAATATAAAGAATTAAAACCTGATTTGCTAACAATGGATATTGTTATGCCTGAAATGGATGGGATTCAGGCTTTAGAAGAGATCCTCAAGTATGATCCTGCTGCGAAAGTCGTCATGGTGACAGCGATTGATCAGCGTGATGCTTTAATGAAAGCCATTCGCTTGGGGGCAACAGACTATATTGTAAAGCCTTTTGAGGCGGATCGGGTCATGTCGGCTGTTCAGAAGGCTTTGGGAGATCTTAAATAGGCATTGCATGATTCGTGCTATTCTTCTTATATCATGTCTTGATCAAAAAGGGATAACAGCCGCTGTCACCGATTGGGTGTTTAAGCACGGCGGAAATATTTTGCACGCTGCCCAGCATATAGATGAGAAGATGGGGATCTTCTTTATGCGTATTGAATGGGATATGCATGGCTTTAGTTTAGAACGTCAGGATATGCGTCAGGTCTTTTCATCTGAGGCAGAGCGTTTTCAGATGAATTGGAGCCTGTATTTTTCGGATGAGATGACTAATATCGCTCTTTTTGTTTCCAAGCATTATCATTGCCTCTACGATTTAATGTTTCGGTATCAATCTGGCCAGCTTCCGCATTGTAAAGTTTTGCTTATTATAAGTAATCATCCTGAAGCCGCATCTTTGGCAAAGCAGTGGGGGATTGAGTTCTTGCATATTCCGGTTATGGCTGAATCAAAATCATCCGCGGAGGACATTCAGCTAGAGGCGTTAAAAGTTAGAAAGATTGGTTTAATTGTTTTAGCCAGGTATCATCAGATCTTGACCGGTAAATTTGTCCGTGCTTATCCAGAGCAGATTATTAATATTCATCATTCTTTCTTGCCAGCTTTCATTGGAGGTAGCCCCTATGCCCAGGCATATGATAAAGGGGTCAAGATTATTGGAGCCACCAGTCATTATGTGATCGAGGCTCTTGATCAGGGGCCGATTATTGAGCAGGATACAGTACGGATTGATCATCGATACTCGGTTCAGGATCTGATTGACGAGGGGCAGGATTTGGAGCGCAGGGTCCTTTACAGGGCGGTACGTTGGCATTTAGAGCATAAAATTCTTTGCTATTCCAATAAAACGGTTATTTTCGATTAATGTGAACACACACCTGTCCGGTAAGAAAACAAGAGGATCGCATCCATCGTGGTAACATGGCGTTGCTGAGACAACCATGACCCGAGGAGGATCCCCTATGGCACATTCTAACACGCTCATCTCTGACCTGCTGAAATTTATTCCGGAAGCTGCGGTTAATTCGTTATTACGATAAAGAGGACGGGGATGTTTTTGAATTTTTAACGAACAACTTCCGGCTGTCTGCGTGCACGATCAGTAAGATCTATCAGGCAAGATGAACGAATTCCAATACGCCCTGTTCTAAAAAGTTTTACCGGACAGCTGTGGTGTGAACAGGATGGCATACTTTTTAGAAAACTATTTACACTCCGAAATTATTGTGTATGATTATTTGAACGTTTAAAGTCTTCCTGGGCCATATTTCTAATATATAAATATGAACAATTTAATTTCAGATAAAAAATCGGTATTCATTGCTTCTCTTGTCATTGGCAAGAGGTATTGTTTCTAATATACGCCCTGCGATTGCAGGGCGTAATTGTTTTATAAGCAGAGAAATAAGATTTTGGGATGCTTTTGTCATCGGATATTAGAGATAAAGATTAAAAGAAAAGGGAGTTAATTTATGGCACGTAAGGTGTATACATTGGATGGGAATGAAGCGGCGGCATATGTTGCTTACAGGGTCAGCGATGTTGCGGCTATTTATCCGATCACTCCGTCTTCAACCATGGGTGAATTAGCGGATGAATGGTCAGCGGCTGGTTTAAAGAATATTTGGGGGTCTGTGCCTTCGATTCAGGAGATGCAGTCTGAGGGAGGTGCTGCAGGGACAGTTCATGGTGCGTTGCAAACAGGAGCAATGACGACGACGTTCACGGCTTCACAGGGTTTATTGTTGAAAATTCCGAACATGTACAAGATTGCGGGGGAATTAACCGCTACTGTCTTTCATGTTTCTGCACGCTCGTTGGCAACGCAAGCGTTGTCGATCTTCGGCGACCACTCTGATGTTATGTCTGTTCGTCAGACGGGATTTGCTATGCTCGCATCAGCCAGTGTTCAAGAGGTTATGGATATGGCCCTGATTGCCCATACAGCAACTTTAGAGGCAAGGGTGCCTTTTCTTCATTTTTTTGATGGATTTCGCACATCTCATGAAGTTGCTAAGATTGAACTTCTGGACGAATCTGATATTAAAGCAATGATCTCGGACGATCTGGTTATTGCACATAGGAATCGTGCTCTTACGCCAGATGCTCCTTTTATCCGTGGAACAGCACAAAATCCAGATGTTTATTTCCAGGGACGTGAGACAGTGAATCCGTTTTATATTAAGTGTCCGGACATTGTTCAAGAAACGATGAATAAATTTGCCAAGCTTGTAGGCCGTCAATATAATTTGTTTGATTATTATGGATCGGCGGATGCGGAGCATGTTATTGTTGCCATGGGTTCTTCTTGTGAGACGATTCAGACGACGATTGATAATCTTATTAAAAAAGGTGAAAAAGTTGGATTGATTGTGGTTCGATTATATCGTCCTTTTTCGATTAAACATTTTGTGATGGCACTTCCAAAGTCGGTCAAGACGCTTGCTGTTCTTGACAGGACAAAAGAGCCAGGTTCGATCGGTGAGCCTCTTTATCAGGATATTGTTAATGCTTTGTTTGAAGCTCAGCAGGAAGGGCGTATTTCTTGTTTACCTAAAGTTATTTGCGGACGGTATGGTTTATCCTCGAAGGAATTTACACCAGCCATGGTTAAAGCTGTTTTTGATGAAATGAAAAAGGGGTCACCCAAGAATCATTTTACTGTAGGTATCAATGATGATGTGACGCATACCAGCTTGACGATTGATGATTCTTTTATTATTGAGGATCCAAAGAGCGTTTGTTGTTTGTTTTATGGCCTGGGAGCTGACGGTACGGTGGGTGCAAATAAGGCTACGATCAAGATTATTAGTGAAAATACATCAAATTATGGCCAGGGATACTTTGTTTACGATTCAAAGAAGTCTGGTTCGATGACTTTTTCTCATTTGAGGTTTGGGCCAAATCCGATAAGAGCTCCGTATCTTATTGGTAATGCTAATTTTATTGGGTGTCACCAGTTTGTTTTCCTGGAGAGATATGATGTTCTTAAAGATGCTGCTGAAGGGGCAGTTTTTTTATTAAACAGTCAGTATTCTACCGATCAGGTATGGGATCATTTGACACGCGTGACGCAAGAGCATATTATTTCCCGGAAACTTAAGTTTTATGTGATCGATGCCTATGCTGTTGCGCATGAGACGGGGATGGGGGGGCGTATTAACACGATCATGCAGACATGTTTCTTTGTTATTTCGGGGGTATTACCCAGAGAAGAAGCCATTGCCCAGATTAAAAAATCGATCGAGAAGGCTTATGGGAAAAAGGGCGCGGACGTTGTAGCTCAGAATTTCAAGGCTGTTGATACAACAATAGCCAATCTTCATGAAGTTAAAGTTCCAGCTGCAGTGACAAGTGCGATCGAGTTAAAATCGCCTGTTTCAGGAGATCCAACGGAGTTTGTTAAGACGATCACTTCAGAGATCATTGCCGGTCGAGGAGATCTACTTCCTGTTAGTAAAATGCCGGTTGATGGGACCTATCCGACAGGTACAACCCGTTTTGAGAAGCGTTGCATTGCCCTTGAGTGTCCTACTTGGGATTCAGAAACATGTATTCAATGCGGTAAGTGCGTTATGGTTTGTCCGCATGCTGTTATTCGTAGTAAGATCATTGATCCCGTTAATTTGAAGGGAGCGTCAGATTCGTTTGTTACAGCCCCTGCAAAGGATAAGGAATTCGCCGGTCAGCTTTTCCGTATTCAGGTTGCTGCTGAGGATTGCACAGGTTGTGGTGTGTGTGTTTCCGCGTGTCCGGCAAAGAGCAAAAAAGATCCGTCGAAAAAAGCGATCAATATGACTCCGATCCTGCCTATTCGTGAACAGGAAGCCAGGAATTGGGAGTTTTTCTTTAATTTACCTGATGTTGACCGTTCTAAAGTTAAGCAGAACACAGTACGTGGGGTTCAGTTTCTGCAGCCGCTGTTTGAGTTTTCTGGGGCCTGTGCGGGGTGTGGAGAAACACCGTATATCAAACTAGTTACTCAGTTATTTGGTGATCGTGCGGTGATCGCGAACGCAACAGGTTGTACATCTATCTATGGGGGCAATCTTCCAACAACACCTTATAGCAAGAATCATGAAGGTAGGGGGCCGGCCTGGTCGAATTCCTTATTTGAAGATAATGCTGAGTTCGGGCTTGGTTTTCGTATTGCGATCGATAAGAAGGAAGTTCATGCTATTGAGTTGGTAAAGAGAATGGAAGGTGTTATCGGTACTGAATTAGTGAGTGCTATTATTGGGGCAGATCAATCTGAAGAGGCTTTGATATTTGAACAGCGTAAACGTATTGCTCTTTTGAAATCGAAGATCAGCAGTGTTAATAGTTCAGATGCGAAGCATTTATTATCTTTGGCTGATTATCTTGTTAAGAAGAGTGTTTGGATTTTCGGTGGAGATGGTTGGGCCTATGATATTGGTTTCGGCGGTTTGGATCATGTTTTAGCTCAAGGCCGTAATGTGAATGTAATGGTGCTTGATACTGAGGTGTATTCGAATACTGGAGGACAGGCCTCCAAGTCTACTCCTAGAGGTGCGGTAGCCAAGTTTGCGGCGTCTGGTAAGTGTTTACCCAAGAAAGACCTTGCGCGTATTATGATGACATATGGACATGTATATGTCGCTACTGTTGCCTTGGGCGCAAAAGATGATCAGACTGTCAAAGCGATTACAGAGGCTGAGAAATATCCCGGAGCATCGTTGATTATTGCCTACAGTCATTGTATTGCACATGGTATCACGATGGCCGGGGGGTTAACGGAACAGAAGATGGCTGTGGATTCTGGTCATTGGCCGCTTTTCCGTTATAATCCTTCTTTAATTAAAGAAGGGAAGAATCCTCTTACGTTAGATTCAGCGGCTCCTAAGATGTCTTTTAAAGATGAGGCTAATCGTCAGCAGAGGTTTAAGATCCTTCAGAAGACGAATCCGGCAGAGGCCGAGCGTTTGATCCAGTTAGGGCAGCAGGATATCGATCAGAAATGGGCAGCTTACGAGACGCTTGCGGCACAGGTTGCGGCAGGAGCAAAAACGGTACAGTCTTAATATAATTTCTTATATAAATGAAAGAAGGCCTTTTTATGTCAGGTGAAGCATGTTGTGAATGTGGAGATTCAGCTGTAGATGCTCGGGTAAAAGTTCAGAACTTGAAAAAGATCTTTAATCCAAAGACGGTGGCTATTGTTGGTGCTTCATCGGAACCGGGTAAGGTCGGATATCAGATTTTGAATAATGTCGTTCAGAATGGTTTTAAGGGAAAGATTTATCCTATTAATAAGAAAGCAAAGGAGATCTTGGGAGTTCCTTGCTTTACGTCATTATTGGATATTCCCGGAGATGTGGATTTTGCTGTTATTGCGGTTCCTGCTCCGTTAGTTGAAGGTGTTTTGAAAGAATGTGCGCAAAAGAATGTTAAGGGCACGGTTATCATCACGTCAGGTTTCTCTGAGATCGGGAAAGTTAAAGAAGAGCAGGCATTAAAAGACTTTGCAGATAAGAACGATATTGCTTTACTTGGTCCGAATACATTTGGGTTTGTTTATACTCCGGCGAATTTAAATGCCTCTTTTGGACCGACAAATGTTACTCCTGGTAAGATCGCTTTTGTTTCTCAGAGCGGAGCTTTGGCTATCTCTTTGATGGGATGGACAATGATGGAAAAGATCGGGCTTGCAGCGGTAGTTAGTCTTGGGAATAAAGCGGACATTGGAGAGAAAGAGCTGATTGAGTACTTTAACGATGATCCCAATGTCAGTGTTATTCTGATTTACATGGAAGGCATCAAGGATGGTCGTAAATTTATGACGACCAAGGTTCGTAAGCCTGTGGTTATCCTGAAGTCCGGCTCTTCTCAGCGAGGGGCTCAGGCGGCGGCATCACATACAGGATCGCTTTCCGGGTCAGATAAGATTTACTCTGCTGTTTTTAATCAGTTGGGAATGATGCGTGCTAAAACATTCACGCAGGCGTTTGGTGCGGCAACAGTTATGTCAATGCCGATGCCTCAAGGGGATGAGACGGTCATTATTACAAATGGTGGTGGTATTGGTGTGAGTGCTACCGATGAGTGTGAGAATTCAGGGTTGAAGCTTCTGGAAGATCCTGTCTGGTTGGAAGAGAAGTTCCGTTCAACGATGCCTGAATTTGGCAGCACCAAGAATCCTATTGATGTGACTGGCGGCGGTGGCTGTGAAAGTTATCGTAAGGCGGTTCATATTGCGTTAACGGAAGATAAGATCAAGTCTTTGATCGTTCTTTATTGCGAAACAGCTGTTACAGATCCTGTGCAGGTCGCCAAGGCTATTGTTGAAGAATATAATGCTGTCAAACGCAATAAACCGATCGTTGTGACTATGGTAGGTGGGGAGCGTTCTCGTCAAGCTATTCAGATCCTCAATGAGAATCAGATTCCGGCAATGACAGAAGTTCGTGAAGCTGTTTCAGGGTTAAAGTCATTGTATACATGGAAAGAAATATCTTTACGGCCGAAAGAAAAAGTTAAGAATCCTGAAATTCCGGCTAAAGCACTGGAATTGATCGAGGCTGTTCGTAGGGAAGGGCGCACATTCCTGCTTGAACATGAGTCTCGACAGGTACTTGAACTTTGTGGTGTTCCTATGCCCAAGTGGGGTTTTGCGACAACAGCAGATGAAGCGGTGAAGGTGGCAGAAGAGAAGAAAATGTATCCGATCGCGATGAAGATCGCTTCGGTGGATATTATTCATAAGTCTGACGTTGGTGGCGTTATCTTGAATATTAAAAATGCTGAAGATCTTAAAGCCAGGTTTGCTCAAATGATGGAAACGGTAAAGAAAAATGCGCCAAAGGCTGATTTATTAGGTGTTAATTTGTGCCAGATGGTAGATGGTGTTCAGTGTATCGTTGGTATGAATAAGGATCCTCAATTCGGTCCTGCTGTAATGTTTGGATTGGGCGGTATATTTGTTGAAGTCTTAAAAGATGTATCATTTCGGATCGTGCCTTTTAATGAGAGTGAAGCTCATCGATTAGTTGGTGAGATCAAGGCCAAGAAGCTTCTGGATGGTTATAGAGGTCAAGGTGCGCATAAGGAGTCAATTATTAAGACTTTAATGGCTATTCAGAAGATTTCCCAACATGTGAAAGAAGTGGATATTAATCCTTTGATCACTAATAAAGATGGCTCGTACGCGGTGGATGCGCGTATTATTATTTAGATGAATTATATGCCTTTAAATTCAGTGCTTGAAGCTATTCAGAATCGACGGAGTATTCGTCGTTTTACGGGCAAACAAGTTTCTCGTGCCCATCTTGAAATCCTTGTCCGCGCAGGAATGGCTGCACCTTCTTCACGAGACACCCGGCACTGGTTTTTTATTGCGGTTGATGACGAGGGAATGATCGTTAGGTTAGCAAAAGGCCTTCCGTATGCAAAGATGTTGATTACAGCTAAACATGCGATCATTGTAGCCAGTGATCTGACACAGGCTCATGGTGGAACAGCTATTGATTATTGGGTTCAGGATTGTTCGGCAGCGGTAGAGAATATTTTGTTGGCGGCATATTCTTTGGGGCTTGGTTCTTGTTGGACAGCTGCCTATCCGCGCCTTGAACGGGTAGCTTTTGTTAAAGAAGCTTTGGGGATACCTGAGAATGTCATGCCATTGTGTGTGATTGCTATTGGATATCCAACTGGTGAAGATAAACCTCGTGACAAGTTTGATCCTGCACGTTTGTTTTGGAACAAGTGGCGGTAGTCAGCTTCTTTTTTCTTTATACAAATTTATCGGACATATGATCTGTAAGAAAGAATCTTGGGATTGTCAGGCTGGCATGGTTGACGTTTTCTCAAAAGCGCAAATATAGTGCGCTTTATAAGATAAATAAGAAATTCCTACCCATATACCGACTGCAAGAAATGGGAGTAGTGATTCGGCATGAGAAAGAGACTTGATGGACTGCCATTCATAGTTTTGTCCTGTCAGATCAGCGGCGATACGTAGGAAGAAGAGTGATCTTAAGAATTTTCCCCAATGTAAATCTTTCTTGAAAGCAAAACTGAATAATGGCACAAGGCAGATCATGTTGATGATAGACTTTGTAATAGCTAGAATGTACATGATTGAAGCGCGGGGGTAAAGAGTAGTTAAGGTGTGGTAATACGTATATACATCAGCCTCCGGGGTGAATAAAGACACAAGGCCGTCGAGGCATAGCCAGCTGAAAATAAAGAAGTAGACTTTGTATCCGATGCGTTTAGGGAATTTCATTGCGATTATTATTACATAATCCCAGGTTTAAGTAATCTTTTTTAAGACTTTCATTGACGGACGTTGAATTAAGTTATATATTAACTTAATTAATATTAAAACTACACAAGGAGTTATTTATGGATCAGAAAGTAACAGTTCAACCGACACCGAATCCAAATGCTTTAAAGTTTGTCCTTAATACCATAGTTAAAAGTAAGGATAGTGCTGTATTTAAGCGGGGAGCTGATGCAGGGAAGAATGTTATAGGGGCATCAATTTTATCTTTAAAAGGAGTAACGGAAGTATATTTCTCGAGTCATTTTATTACAGTGACACAGGATGGTTCGGCCGATTGGAGTTCTCTTGAGCGAGAAGTGACGAATGTTATTATGAAGAATATTGTGGATCATAATCCTGATTTTGATGCTGCTGACGGGCTTAAACCGGTTGTACAGTTTGGCAATGATATACAGAAGATTGAACAGATCCTTGATGGGACGATCCGTCCAGCTCTGCAGCGTGATGGCGGGGATCTCCAGATCATTAGCCTTGATGGTAAAACTCTTACGATTAGTTATCAGGGTGCTTGTGGTTGTTGTCCTCATGCGGCGATGGGTACTTTATATGCGATCCAGAATGTATTACGTGATCAGTATGATCCTGAATTAGTTGTTGAAATGGGGTAATGATCTAATGTTTAAGTTGCATAAGAAAGTTAAATATGCTTTAACGGCATTAAAGTATATGCAAAGAAAGCCGGTTAGGGAGCTGTCTACCGCAAAAGACATTTGTGCTTTGTTTAATATTCCTTTTGATCCTACATCGCGAGTTCTTCAGCTTATGACACAGAATGGGATACTTGAGGCAGTTCAGGGGGCATATGGCGGCTATCGGTTGGTGGGAAACTTGGAGAGGGTGTCCATGTATGATTTAAGCCGGATGGTTGTGGGATCGATTGCTGTAACAGAATGTACTTCAGATACGAATGATTGCGAACGGACAGGACATTGCGTCCTTAAAGAAGGAATGGCCAGGTTGAATGCCAGGCTTGTAAAGTTATTCAAAGAAATTAAAGTAAGCGAGATGCTCTAATGTCTGAATCGGGGATGCCTTCCAGCAGTAATGGATTAACAGGTGATTATAAGTACGGCTTTTATTCTGAAGTGGATTCTGATACTGCGCCCAAAGGCCTTAATGAAGACACGGTGCGGTTGATTTCTTCAAAGAAAGGCGAACCGGAGTTCATGCTGGAGTGGCGGTTAAAGGCTTTTCGCCATTGGCAAGGGATGAGGGAGCCTCATTGGCCAAATTTTCATTACGATCCTATCGATTATCAAGATATCCGTTATTATTCTGCGCCTAAGAAAAGGAATGAGGGTATCCATTCCTTGGCAGAGGTTGATGCGGAAGTGATTAAAACATTTGAAAGATTGGGCATTCCATTAAGTGAGCAGAAGCGCTTGGCTGGTGTAGCGGTGGATGCGGTCTTTGATAGTGTTTCTGTCGGAACAACGCATCAATTAGAGCTTGAAAAGATGGGGATTATTTTTTGTCCTATTTCAGAGGCTGTTCAGAAACATCCCGAATTGATTAAGAAGTATTTAGGGAGTGTTGTGCCTTATCAGGACAACTTTTTTGCCACTCTTAATTGTGCTGTTTTTACAGACGGTTCTTTTTGTTATATCCCTCCGGGAGTTCGTTGTCCGGTGGATCTTTCGACCTATTTCAGGATCAATGCGAAAGAGACAGGTCAATTTGAGCGTACGCTGATTGTGGCCGATAAGGGAGCATATGTCAGTTATCTTGAAGGTTGTACGGCTCCTGCCAGAGATGAAAATCAGCTTCATGCGGCGGTTGTGGAATTAGTGGCTCTTGATGATGCAGAAATCAAGTATTCGACGGTTCAAAATTGGTATGCCGGCGATAAGCAGGGCCGGGGGGGCATTTATAATTTTGTGACAAAACGAGGTAAGTGTTCTGGTCGTAATTCGAAGATCTCCTGGACACAGGTTGAGGCAGGTAGCGCCATTACTTGGAAATATCCTAGCTGTATTCTAAAAGGTGATAACTCTGTTGGTGAGTTTTATTCTGTGGCGCTGACAAATAATAAAATGTTGGCAGATACAGGTACAAAGATGATTCATATTGGTAAGAATACTAAGAGTACGATCATTTCCAAGGGTATTTCGTCGGATTTTGCGCATAATAGTTACCGGGGGCTGGTGAAGATCATGCCTTCGGCAGAAAATGCGAGAAACTTCTCTCAGTGCGATTCCATGTTGATCGGTAATCATTGTTCAGCAAATACGTTTCCTTATATTGAAGTCCAAAATAATTCAGCGACCATGGAACATGAGGCCACAACTTCGCGTATTAGCGCAGACCAGATCTTTTATCTTCAGTCCAGGGGGCTTGAGAAGGAAGAAGCCATATCCTTGGTGATCAATGGTTTTTGTAAAGAGGTTTTTCGAACGTTGCCCTTAGAGTTTTCGGTTGAAGCGGTTAAATTATTGGAAATGAAGCTGGAAGGAAGTGTGGGTTAATATGTTGAAAATTAAAGATGTTTATGCAAGTGTCGAAGGCACGCAGATCCTTAAAGGGCTTTCATTAAATGTTAATCCCGGTGAAGTTCATGCGATCATGGGGCCGAATGGATCAGGTAAAAGTACTTTATCGAAGATCCTGGCAGGAAATCCTCAATACACGATCGACAGCGGTGTGGTGGAATATGACCTTGGAGGCCGGATTGTTAATTTACTTGAACTTGAACCCGATGTTCGTGCAAAGGAAGGGGTATTCTTGGCCTTTCAATATCCGGTGGAAGTCCCTGGGGTACCGACATCTATGTTTCTTCGTGCGGCCTATAATGCGGTTTGTCGTCATCATGGGGTTGAAGAGATGGATCCTATTGATTTTGATGCTTTTCTTCATGAGAAGATGAAGGTGCTGGATATGGATGATAAGTTTATTGACCGTGCGGTTAATGTGGATTTCTCTGGTGGTGAAAAAAAGCGTAATGAGATCCTTCAGATGGCAGTTTTAAATCCCCGTGTGGCTGTCCTTGATGAGACGGATTCGGGTCTGGATGTGGATTCGATGAGGATCGTCGCGGCAGGTGTTAATAAGCTGCGAACACCTAAGAATGCAATGATCGTGATCACTCATTATCAGCGGTTATTAAATTATATTAAACCTGATTACGTTCATATTCTTAATAAGGGCCGCATTATCAAGTCAGGCGGGCCAGAGCTTGCTTTAGAGGTGGAAAATCGAGGCTACGATTGGCTGGTGAAATAATATGTCATTTATGTTTTCTTCTTCAGGAACCTTTTCAGTATCGGCGGGGCTTGACCCTGAGCTAGATGGTGTATTTCCTTCGTGGCTTCAAGAACTTCGCAGAGAGGATCATCTTTTTCTGGAAGCTTTCAATATTGCGTCTTTAAAAGGGGAAAGTTGGAAGTATACAGACCCGAAGCCGATATTGAAGAAAGCTTGTATCTTGTCCGAAAGTCCACCGGTAGATATTTCTGATTTACTTAAGACGGTCATGATCAAAGGGGCTTGCAATTTGATCGTGTCGAATGAGAAAGTATCGGGGTGGCAGTCTTTAACAGATGGTATTGTTTTAGCAGAAGGGGTTGAGGCATTGAATCTTCAGGAAGTTGACCGTCAGCATTTTACGGTTATAACGCAGAATGACTCGGAGTTCTTCATCCGCTTGAATCGCGCTTCCTTTTGTAATCCTTTATCCGTGACTGTTAAGCAGGGGTATGCTCAAAAGGAGCTGATCCATATTATTCATGTAGCAGCGACGACGAAAATGGCCTCTTTTTCACGAGTTTTGATACGGGCAGAAGCAGGTTCATCAGTGAGCATCCTTCAGACATTTGTTTCGTTGAATGGTTGTGCATCTTTAAATGTTCCTGTGACGGATATTAGTCTTGATGAAGGGGCTAAGGTTGAATATGTTGAACAGCATGTGCATTCATCTTCAACGGCTTTCATTGGATCTGTTCGTGTTTGGCAGAAGTCAGATTCAGACTTTTGTTCATTAGTATCCACGGGGGGAGCGGAGTTATTCCGTCATAATTTAAGTGTTATGCTTCAGGGAGAAGGTGCCGCCGCAAGTGTCAATGGATTGCATGTTCTTGATGGTAATTTACATGCTGATACACACACTTTTATTGAACACTGTGTGCCAAATACAACAAGTAATCAGTTGGTTAAGTGTGTTTTGCGAGGAGCGTCCCGATCGGTGTTTAACGGAATGATCTTTGTTCATGCCGAAGCTCAACGTACCAATTCATATCAGCTTAATAAGAACCTGTTGTTGAGCAGAGATTGTCGAGTTGATACCAAGCCTCAGCTTGAAATTCAAGCGGATGACGTCAAATGCACTCATGGAGTTACCATTGGCCAGATTGATAAGGAACATTTATTTTATTTTCAGACCCGCGCGATCGCCCGGGAAGATGCGGTCAGCATGCTTGTGCGCGGTTTTATTGATGATGTTCTTTTACGTGTCAGGAATCCTGTGATCCGTGAAGTATTAAACAGAGGTTAGGCGTATGGCTTTAAACATAGAATGTGTTAGGAAAGATTTCCCTAATCTTTCCGCTCGCGGGCGGGATGATAAGCCGCTTATTTATTTTGATAATGCGGCGACTACCTTCAAGCCTTGTCAGGTTATTTCTCAAACACATAATCATTATTGTCATAGAACAGCGAATATTCATAGGGGAGTGCATTACTTGAGTGAGGTGGCTACAGCTGAGTATGAGTCGGCTCGGGATAAGGTGCGCCGATTTATTAATGCCAAGAGCCTTTCGGAGATTATCTTTACAAAGGGTGCAACTGAATCGTTGAATTTACTGGCACAAAGTTATGGTCGTCACTTTTTGAAGCCTGGAGATGAAATTCTTCTATCAATGATGGAACATCATGCCAATATTGTGCCTTGGCAAATGATCCGTGATATTACGGGATGTGTTATTAAGGTGATCCCTATTAATGATAAGGGAGAGATTATTCTCGAAGAGTATCGCCGATTATTGTCGGATCGCACCAAGATCGTGTCTGTTGTTCATGTGAGCAACTCTCTGGGGTCCGTTAATCCGGTGGCGGGAATGATTCGGGATGCGCATGCTTTTGGCGCGGTCTTCGTTCTGGATTCAGCCCAGGGTATTTCTCATGAACCGATTGATGTTCAATCTTTGGATGTTGATTTTTGTGTTTTCTCCGGGCATAAGTTATTCGGACCTACAGGTGTGGGGGTCCTTTACGGCAAAGAGGATCTTTTAGAATTGATGCCTCCCTATCAAGGCGGAGGCGATATGATCCTGAGTGTGACTTTTGATAAGACTATTTATAATCGCCTGCCGCATAAATTTGAGGCAGGGACTCCGAATGTTGCCGGTGTCATAGGGTTTGGAACGGCCATTGATTATGTTAATTCATTGGGATGGTCGGATATTACAGAGTACAAGAAAGAGCTTGTCCGCTATGGCACGGGTCTTCTTCAAAAGGTTGAGGGGATCAGGCTTATTGGTACAGCGGCTAATAAAGCGCCGATATTTTCTTTTGTTCTTGATGGTATTCATGCCCATGATGTGGGGACATTGATCGATCGTGAAGGTGTTGCGATAAGAACGGGTCATCATTGCACTCAGCCGGTGATGAAATTTTTTGGACTTGCGGCCACTTCTCGTGCATCATTAACTTTTTATAATACTAAGGAAGAGTTGGATATCTTTGTGGCTGCTTTACGTAAAGTGATCGGAGTTTTTCAATGACGGTTCATAATGACGAACTTTATCAGCAGGTTATTCTCGAGCATAATAAGCGGCCAAAGAACTTTCTAAAGCTTGATTCCTGGACGCATTCTGCGGAAGGCTATAATCCATTGTGTGGCGATCATTTGAACGTTTATTTGCGTGTTAGCCCTCAAGGAGTGATCGAGGAGGTTTCTTTTGAGGGGGATGGATGCGCTATTTCCAAGGCTTCTGGTTCAATGATGACGGTAGCGTTGAAAGGAAAGACCGTTGATCAGGCGCGAGCCTTGTTCAATGAATTTCATCGTCTGCTTACGAAAGAGCTTGACCCTGAAAAGGATCAGAATATTCTTGGAAAATTAAATGTTTTTTCAGGAATATGGAAATATCCCAGCCGTGTTAAGTGTGCGGTTCTTGCCTGGCGGACAATGAAGGGCGCATTAGATCAAGAGAAAACAGTTGCGACAGAGTAAATAAGTTATGCCGCAGATCATTAGCGTGAGCCGGCGAACGGATATTCCTGCCTTTTACTCCGAATGGTTTATGAACCGGATCCGTTCCGGTTTTTGTACTGTCGCTAATCCTTATAATTTGAAGCAAGTGTCGCGGGTCAGTTTGATTCCGCAGGATGTGCTGGCCTTTGTTTTCTGGACCAGGGATCCCGAACCCTTGATGCCGTATTTGGACGAAATTGATTCAAAAGGGTATAAGTATTATTTTCAGTATACCCTGATCGGGTATCCTCAACAGATCGATCCCGGGTCTCCCTCTGTTGATCATGCGATCCGGGCATTCCAGGCGTTAAGTCAAAAGATTGGCGTTGAGCGTGTGATCTGGCGCTATGATCCGGTATATTTTTCTGAACTGACGCCATGTTCATGGCATCAAGATCAGTTTGATTTTATTTTGGATCGGCTGGCAGGATATACCCAAAAAGTTATTTTTAGTGTTATAGATCCTTATCGTCGAACGTTGGAACGTTTGAGCCATGCGGCTTCTCAAGGAGAGGAGGTGGATATGCAATCGTTCGAGCCCTCCGTTTATAAAGACTTCGCCAGGTATATTCATGAAAAATCTCAACGTCAGGGGTTGACGGTCTCAAGTTGTGCAGAGCAAGGGTTCATGGATATAGGGATGAGCCCTGCCCAATGCATTGATGACGCGTTGATTGCCCGTATGACGGGATTTTGGCTTAAGCTTAAGAAGGATTCCTCGCAGAGAAAGGCCTGTGGTTGTGTGAGCTCGAAAGATATTGGAGCCAATGATACTTGTCTTTTTGGATGCCCTTATTGTTATGCAACCCGATCTTTTGATCTGGCTAGAAAGAACCATGCCAGGCATGATCCATTGGCAACGTCACTTTCTGTTTAAGATTTTGATTTCTTAGGGTAAGATAACGCCATGAAATGGGGATTGATAACAGATACGCATGATAAATCAGCGCTGGTTCGTAAGGCGATCGCCTGCTTTGAGAAGTTGGGATGCGAGCATGTGTTCCATTGCGGTGATTTCAATAATGACCGTATTGCTGAACTTTTCACAGACCGACGATTCAAGTTCCATTATGTGACCGATCATTCCAGTCATGACAGAAGGATGCACAATTTTCGGGCTGACGTGCTGGATGACCACATTGATGCCAATGGCGTGTTTGCTTTTCACGATACTTATCCTTGCGAGCGTCCTGATAGAGTATATAAGGTTCGTATGATCGATGAGGCGATTGCATCGGGAGGGTATGATTTTGTTCTTTACGGGCACTTGCATTATTTTAATTTTAAATTGCCAAGCCCCGGTAGTGAAACTATTGCAATCAATTCGGGTGGTTTGTATCATAAGGATTTATCTACATTTTGTGTGTTGGATGTGGCGAACGGTTTGCTGGATGTTTATTATTTAGTTGAGAAGTCTTTTGTTCCGATCCTGCGTTTTGATCTGGTGAGGCGGTTTGATGCCATGCAATTTTTGAATGATGCCGGAGTCAGGCTTTTTGCCGAAGCTTTAATGCGATTGCGCTGGAACCAGTCAGACCGGATGGAACATACTTTTTCGATCAACAGTTCGGACTGGTTCTGCAAGAATTATAAAATCCTGTTTGATAGGGTCGGGTTAAAGGATCAACCGGATTTTTTCGCGTGATATATTCTGGTTCTTTTGTATCAAGGGCGAAAGTTGAAACAACCTTTCTTAATGTCGCCCTAAGGACGAATGAACGTATATTTTTGAAGGGTGTCTTCAATTGCGCCTATTTGCCAATAAAGAGGAAGTCCTATGAAATCACATACACATTATATTTGGATTAATACACCGTTGCGTCAAGATTTCCTGAATATTACGCCGCAAGTGGAGGGTGAGTTGGAAGGGAGCGACATTAAAGAGGGGCTTTGCCTCGTGAATGCCATGCACATTACCAGTTCAGTATTTATTAATGATGATGAATCAGGCCTTCATAAAGATTTTAGTGTCTGGCTGGAGAAGTTAGCTCCATTCGGCAAGGATAAATATCAGCATAATTTGACAGGTGAAGATAATGCAGACGCACACTTAAAAAGGACGATTATGGGACGTGAAGTTGTTGTAGCGGTAACTCAAGGCAAGCTTGATCTTGGGCCTTGGGAGCAGATATTCTACGGCGAGTTCGACGGACAAAGAAAGAAGCGGGTTTTGGTTAAGATCATTGGTGAATAAATCTTAAATTAATTTAGAGAAAGTAGGTATTTTGTACGTGTCCCCGAAATTGGAGTTGTTGATCCCGGCAGGTAACTTGGAGAAGATGAGGTTTGCTTTTGCCTTTGGGGCGGATGCGGTTTATCTTGGAATCCCGCGTTTTTCTTTGCGTGCACGGGAGAATGGATTTAAGACTCTTGCTCAGGTGGCAGAAGCGGTTGACTATGCCCATAAGCTGGGGAAGAAGATTTATGTCACTGCTAATATTTTTGCCCACAATACCAAAGTCAGATTATTTATTAAATATGTGGAGGAGGTGCTGGTGCTTTGCAGGCCTGATGCGTGGATCATTTCTGACCCGGGGCTTATTATGCTGATGCGCGACCACTTTCCACAGGAAGTGATCCATATCTCAGTTCAATCGAATGTGATTAATTACGCATCAGCGAAGTTCTGGCAGAAGATGGGTGCTCGCCGGGTCATTCTTTCCCGTGAGATTTCGATTTCAGAAATGAAAGAGATTCATGAGGCTGCTCCCGATCTTGAGCTGGAGTCGTTTGTCCATGGGGCTGTCTGTATTGCTTATTCAGGGCGTTGTTTAATTTCAAATTATTTGGCTCATCGGGATTCAAATCAGGGTATTTGTACTAATTCCTGTCGTTGGCAGTACCAAATACATAAAGAGCAGCCTGAGCGGGAGTATAAGCCATTAGCTGGTGCGTATTATTTGGAAGAGTCAGAACGTAAGGGGACTTTTTTCCCGATTGATGAAGACGAGAATGGATCATATTTGATGAATGCTAAGGATCTCTGTGCGATCCGATGTCTTGATGAACTTCGGTCGGCCGGCGTGATTTCATTTAAAGTTGAAGGGCGTTCAAAGACGGTTTATTATGTGGCGATGATCACGCGAGCCTATCGCCGGGCTATTGATGATATGAATGCGGGGCTTCCCTATAATCCTGATCTGATGCAAGAGATCCGGTCGACGTCTAATCGTGGCCTGAATGAGGGTTTTCTACATGGGGATCCGGCAGAGGAGGCTCAGGAGTATTCCAAAAGTAATTCGGAGTATGGGCTTTACCGGTTCACCGGGATTGTGCGAGGTTATGATCGGGAGAAGCAGATGATGAAAGTGGAACCGCGTAATCCTATTCGAACATGCGCATTGTATGAACTTTGCTTGCCAGATTGCAATGTGGCTTTCGAAGTAAAACAGATAATGAATGATAAGGGTAAGAATGTCACAGAAATTCATGGTGGGCTTACCTTTTGCTGGATTCCGTGTGCAGAAGATCCAGGTGAGTGTGCCATCATTCGCGAAAGAGTTAAGGCCTTACCAGAATCCCCTGGGGTCACCGATTCCGTTGAATGTCCCTAGGAATCGAACTTCCCGTACTAATTCTATATTGAATTTAGACCGGACCATATCAACGATCGTGTTGGTCAGGTTATACACATCATTCGCGCAGGCATTTATATCACGGGTAATAATATTAGCGTGTTTGAGGTAAGGATGGGCACCGCCTATATGTAGTTCTTTGGCGCCGGCGTGTTCAATGAACCATCCGGCTGACTGTCGAGGCCCCGCCTTTGACGTAGGTTCAACATTACGGAAGAATGAGCCTGCACAGGGCGTGTCCTGCCACCGGCCGTGTTTGCTTTCACGGGTTGATATGATTTCGTGGCGTTTTTGGTTCATTGTGGCCGCATCGCCATTGGGCAGGTGGAATTCTGCGTGCAGGATAATATCGTTATTATGTTTGAAGGCAGAATCACGGTAGTCGAATCTAATGGCCGATCTTGGAATGATTTCCAGTGAATTGTTTGGCTTAAGAACGGTAAGGTTTATAAGGTTATCTGAAATCTGCTTTCCGTAGGCGCCCGCATTACCGGCAATCGCGCCTCCGACTGTGCCAGGGATACCGCTGAACATTGTCATGTCGTCCAGTCCGGCGTTGATAGCGCATTCTACAAGGCTGTCCAGTTGAGTTCCGGCATCTACGGTGACGGTATTGGCGTGGATTGTAACAACTGGCACAGTCCCTGTGAAGCGAAGGACGACAGTATCAACAGGAGCGTCTGATGCTAGAATATTTGAACCAAATCCCATTATCAAGAAGGGGATATTCTGTGCCCGTAAAGCGCAAACAGTAAAAAGCATTTGTTGAGCGGTGGGGCATTCAACAAGGGCCAGGCAGGGGCCTCCCAGCTTGAAAGTTGTGTATTCAGATAGATGGGCGTGTTCGATGACTGAAATATTCTGATCACGTAGGACGGAGATATTCATATTAGATTATTGGCCTTGGGAAAATAATATTTTTTTCAGGATTATCGAAAGTCTTGATTATAGTATCAGGAAAATGCAGTTGGATCTTCCTGACGATATCATCGACTAAATGTGTTGGGACCGATGCGCCGGAACTTATGCCGACTGTTTTCTTATCGGTTAGGAGTTGAGGCTTAAGTTCGTCGGAGTTATCGATGATAATACTTTGGATTCCGAGTTGTTCCCCCTTTTCACGAAGGCGGTTGGAGTTTGAGCTGTTGGGGGATCCGCAAATGATGATCATATCACAGATACGTGCCAGTTCTTGAACCGCATCCTGACGGTTTTGCGTTGCATAGCAGATATCTTCTTTAACAGGCCCGGTTAGGCGAGGAAAGCGGGCGCGCAGTTTGAGGATAAGCTCACGTGTATCATCGATAGAAAGTGTCGTTTGAGTAATGAAGGCTACTTTTTTGTGAGGAGGGATGGCCAGTCTTTCAATGTCAGCGGCGTTCTGGACAATATGAAGCCTTTCGGGTGCGACATATCCGGCTGTGCCGACCACTTCTTCATGGCCGTTATGACCGATGAGAATAACGTCAAGGCCTTCATTGGAGAAACGGACCGCCTCATCGTGAACTTTAGTGACCAGAGGGCAAGTGGCGTCAATGGTCTTTAGTTTTTTTGCGGCAGCTTCAGCAACGACAGTCGGAGAAACGCCATGGGCGCTAAAAACGATTCGAGCTTCAGCCGGAACGTCTTTTATTGAATCAACAAAGATGACTCCGCGCGTTTTAAAGCGATTAACAACAGCGGTATTATGGACAATTTCATGATAGACGAAAAGAGGTGCCCCATATTGAGCTAGTGCTTGTTCCACTATATCAATGGCGCGGGCTACGCCGGCGCAGAAGCCTTGGGTTCGGGCAAGGAAGATTTGCATTGAAGCCTTATCGTTGTTCCGTTAGAATTTAAACTTGTTGTTATTTGAGTTCATTATATCATTCTCGATAGAAGGGTAAATTGATATGTCACAAATCATCCGGCGCAAGACACCTACAGTTCTTATTGGCAATCTTATGATGGGGGGCGGGCATCCTATCGTTGTGCAATCAATGACGGATACCTCAACGGCTGATGATGAGGAAACGTATGCGCAAACCTTATTATTAATCGGAGCGGGTGCTGAGCTTGTTCGCTGGACGGTTAACGACGTTCCTGCTGCGTTGGGGGCGGTAAAGGCAATTAAACGTTTACGGGCTTCAGGAGTTTTGACGCCAATTGCCGGGGATTTTCATTTCAATGGGCATGAGCTTTTAACAAAATATCCAGAACTGGCGTCTTTGCTTGATAAATATAGGGTCAATCCGGGTAATGTCGGCGGGGCAGGGCTGGGCGATGAGAATTTCTCTCGTATTATTCATCTGGCTGTTAAATATGGAAAGGCTGTACGGGTTGGGGTTAATTGGGGGTCATTAGATAAAGGGATCCTGGCTAAAATGATGGATGATAATAAACGTTCGCAGCAGCCTAAGCCTCTTAAAGAGATCATGTACGAGGCTGTTATTCAGAGTGCGTTGGATAGTTGTTCTAGTGCGCTCAAGCTTGGCCTTTCCAAAGAGAAACTTGTTTTGAGTGCAAAACTTTCAGTTGTTCAGGATATGGTAGAGGTTTATCGGCGGTTGGCTAAAATGACGGATATTGTTTTGCATGTGGGTTTAACGGAAGCCGGTGGAGGGGTAAAAGGAATAGCGGCCAGTTCTATTGCGCTTGGGATTTTGCTGGAAGAGGGAATAGGTGATACGATTAGAGTTTCATTGACGCCTGAGCCGGGGGCTTGCCGTTCAAAAGAGGTAGAGGTCTGCCGAGAGATTTTGCAGGTAATGGATTTGAGGTATTTCTCTCCAAGTATTACAAGTTGCCCTGGTTGCGGCCGGACAAACAGCCGTTATTTTCAAGTCCTTGCACAGGATATTCAACAGTATGTTGTTGAGCGTATGCCGGAATGGCTAAAGTTATATCCTGGGATCGAGCGGCTTAAGATAGCGGTTATGGGTTGTGTTGTTAACGGCCCTGGGGAAAGTCAGCATGCCGATATTGGTATTAGCCTGCCGGGTTCATTTGAGGAGCCGGTGGCGCCTGTTTATGTGGATGGGCAAAAGCATTCTGTTTTAAAAGGGGAAAAGATTAAAGAAGAGTTCATTGCCATTTTGGAAGAATACATTACGTATAAATATCCCAAGAATTGAGGACGGAGCCTTTGGGAAGTGGTTATATTTTAATTGTTGCGATGATCTTGCGTTGACGAAACATTACGTATTCTGAGTATCCAGCGGATAAAGCCCAATCCCTGGCTTTATCAAAGTCAAGTCCCACCTGATCGGGTTTATGTGCGTCGGATCCAAAAGTGATAGGGACTTTATGTCTGGAGTATACCTTTAGATGTTCCAGTGAAGGGTATATTTCACGAGCTGGCTTATGAAGGCCAGAGGAATTGATCTCGATAACAACGCCGGATTCTTTAAAAGCGATTGCGTTCGCTTCAATCTCATCAGACATATCATCCGTTGGGTGGAAGTCGAATTTCTTCACAAGGTCAACATGGGCGAGGATATCAAACAGCCCTGATCTGGCGCTTGCGCGGAGTAATTGAAAATAGTCCCGGTAAACTTCATTGACGTCTTGTAAATTCCATTCCTGGAGCTGGATAGGATCATCAAACCCCCATTTATTGATAAAGTGTACCGACCCGATAACATAATCGTAGGGGTAGTCCGCCAGCATAGCTTTGGTCTCTTGTTCAAATCCAGGTAGAAAATCAGCTTCAATGCCGACACGAATAATCAATTCACGTGATACCTGATCGCGTACAAATTCGATCATTTTATGGTAGAGTGGTAATTGAGAAATATCCATGGTGATCCCGGGGTCTCTATGGGAAAGCAGGGGGGCATGGTCCGAGAAGCCGATTTCCTTGAGCCCGACTTTTATTGCCTGTTGGGCGTATTCCAACGGTTCTCCGCTGGCGTGTCCGCAGAGGGGTGTATGCATATGGTAGTCAGATATGAGGCTCATAAGCTGAAATTAAGGGTTAATGTTTAAAGTATTAAAAAATCACTATAGCATAATAATGCAACAATTATATTGCATTTTTAGATATTCTTGGATATACTATCGCAACATTTTTCAATCTCGAATGGCGAGATTGATATATAAAATAGAGCTTTCGGTGAGGAATGAAGTGAATTGCCGACTGCTTGCCCTTAGCGATAGCTAAGGAATAATAGAAGCGCCTTCACTTCTTGTCAAAACGGCGCAGCTAAGAATACAAGGAGATTTATGACGACAGAAACGATCAAGAAGTTACTTGAAGCAGGTGTCCATTTTGGGCATCAGACGCGCCGGTGGAATCCTAAAATGAAGAAGTATATTTTCGGAGATCGCGGCGGCATTTATATTATTGACCTTGAGAAGACCGGGGATTGTTTGGAACAGGCTCGCGATTTCGCGCATGATATTGCGGCGAAAGGTGGGCGTTTTTTATTCATTGGCACTAAGAAGCAGGCTCAGGATGTTGTTAAGGAAGAAGCGGGCCGTTCGGGCATGTTTTATGTTAATAATCGCTGGATGGGTGGTTTATTGACCAATTTTGAAACAGTCAAGAAATCGATTCGTAAGCTTCAGGATATTGAGCGCATGGAAAAAGAAGGTGTTTTTGTGCGCCTCACCAAAAAAGAGGTTTCTTCACTGAATAAAGAGCGTGAACGTTTGTTGGCAGATCTTGGCGGTATTCGGGATATGGTTCAGTATCCCGAAGCAGTGTTTGTGGTTGATGTGAAGAACGAAGAGATCGCGGTTCGTGAAGCCAATCGTTTGAATATTCCGGTTATTGCGATGATTGATACCAATAGCGATCCGGACCCTGTCCAATTTCCTATTCCTTCAAATGACGATGCGGTTAAATCAATTCGTATTGTTATGTCGATGGTCGTAGACGGGATCATTGAAGGACGCAAAGAGTTTTTAGGTACCGCTAAAAAGGGTGAAGCTTTAATGCCCGTAGAAGTTGAGGTAGCCGCAGAGTCTCTGCCTGTGATTGATCCTGCGATCCCTGAAATAATCAAGGAAAGTTTATCAGAAGATCTTGATAAGTATGATCTGGTTACCGGGGAGAAGATTTCTGACAATAAAAAGCGTGCTAAGAAAGGCGCAGCTGATAAGGAGTAATTCAAATGTCTGTTGATGCAATCAAGCAATTAAGAGAAGCAACAAGTTGTGGTATTATGGAATGTAAGAGGGCTTTGGCTGAAGCTGAAGGTGACATGAATAAAGCCAAAGACATTCTGCGTCAGCGCGGGTTGGAATTGGCTATAAAGAAGGGCGCACGAGTGGCTAATGAAGGTCGTGTGGAAGCGTATATTCACAATGGCAATAAGATCGGTGTTATTGTTGAAGTTAATTGTGAAACTGATTTTGTTGGGCGTAATGATGATTTTGTGAAGTTCACCAAAGATCTGGCTATGCATATTGCCGCAATGGCACCAAAATATATAAAGAAAGATGATGTCCCGGCGGCTATTCTGGATGTTGAGGCAGACCAGAAAGATTTCTTAAAGACAAATTGTTTGATAGAACAAGCTTATGTGAAAGATCCATCCAAGAGTATTGGAGATCTGCTTAATGAGATGGTAGCCAAGATCGGTGAGAATATTGTTGTCAGTCGTTTTACTCGTTACAAGATTGGCGAGTAATCTAAAGGAATGGTGTGATAAAAGAAACTTCGGCTTATAAAAGGATTTTGCTGAAGTTGAGCGGAGAGGCTCTTCAAGGCGCCCATGATCATGGCATTGATGCTGATACGTGTGTGACTTTTGCTTCCCAGATCAAAGATGTTTGGTCGATGGGGGTTCAGGTGGCTATTGTTGTTGGCGGCGGGAATTTATTCCGCGGAGGCGCTGAGAGTAAGCGTTTCGGGTTGGACCGTTCAGTGGCAGACTATATGGGGATGTTGGCGACAGTTTTAAATGGTCTCGCGCTTCAGAATGCCTTGGAGCAATTAGGTGTTCCTACGCGTGTTATGACAGCGATCCAGATGCAGACAGTGGCTGAGCCGTATATTGTGCGTCGAGCGATGCGGCATCTTGAAAAGAAGCGTGTTATTATTTTTGTGGCAGGTACAGGCAACCCTTATTTCACTACGGATACAGCGGCTGCATTGCGTGCGAGTGAGATCAAGGCTGATATTATTATGAAAGCGACAAAAGTTGACGGTATTTATACCGCCGATCCGATGAAGGACAAGAAAGCGAAGAAATATGATACACTTCGTTTTATTGATGTTCTTAATCAGGATTTGAAAGTAATGGATTCAACGGCTATCAGCATGTGTATGGATAATAGTCTTCCGATCCTTGTGTTCAACCTTCTTAAGAAGGGGAATATTAAGAAAGCGGTTCTTGGAGAAGCTATTGGAACCATTGTCAGTTAACCCGTTAAACAGGGGGAACATATGGCAGTTAAAGATGTTATTGCACAAACAAACGTAATAATGAAGAAAGCGATTGATTCTGTTGTTCACGAATTCAGTGAAGTCAGAACTGGAAGGGCTCATCCCGGTTTAGTTGAAGAATTGCATGTGATATATTATGGTGTTTCAACCCCATTGAAACAAATGGCGGCGGTTTCTTCACCGGATGCCAGTTCTTTGGTGATTCAGCCGTGGGATCCTTCGGCTTTGCCAGAAATTGAGAAAGCTATTCTTGGTTCAAGATTGGGAATTACGCCTAATAATGACGGTAAGATCATTCGCCTTTCAGTTCCGCCGCTTTCAGAAGAGCGCCGTAAGGAGATGGCTAAAGTTGTCAAGGATATGGCAGAAAAAGGCCGCGTTTCGTTGCGTACGATCCGTCGTGAAGCTAATGATAAGATTATTAAGCTTAAGAAAGACAGTGTTATTTCAGAAGACGAAAGTTTTAAAGGCCAGGAAGAGATCCAGAAACTGACCGATAAGTTTATTAAAGAAATAGATGCTTTGCTTGATAAGAAGAGCAAAGAGTTGATGACAATATAGTTATTACTAGTTTTTGACCCACTAGCTCATCTGGTAGAGCACAGCCCTTTTAAGGCTGGTGTGCCGCGTTCGAGTCGCGGGTGGGTCACTACTTTTTTTGAATGGATTTCAATGGAATATTTGAAATTCGGGCGGGTGGCGAAACTGGCAGACGCGCCAGACTTAGGATCTGGTCTCGCAAGGGATGGAGGTTCAAGTCCTCTCCCGCCCATGATTGCTTTCGGGGATATGATTAAGTTGACGGTTAATTGTTGACACGAGCTTTCTTGATGTTAAAATATTTTCTTATTGTTATTGGCTGGTTCAATGCGGCGGTAATTCAGTTGGTAGAATGCGACCTTGCCAAGGTCGATGTCGTGGGTTCGAACCCCATCCGCCGCTT
>DYOU01000163.1 GCA_020720365.1 Candidatus Elulimicrobium sp. | reverse complement strand
CATGTTTCGACACAACGAGTTACATAAAAACTTTCACCCTTAATACGAAAGACCTCTTTATTTAATGCCTACCATTTAATCGATATTCTGGCCTTATATCTGGCGAATTTCGACGATAAAGGCTGCCGATTAAATGGTTCGAGGTGACACCAACCCGTCGGATTGGCATCGGTGTGGCGAGGCGTTGGTTTGAATTATTGGAGTGCTTCGTGCCAGAGGGCGGTTTGTTCTTGCCAGTCGATTTCGGCGGAGACTTCGCGGAGCGTGGTGTCCGAGATATATTCTCCGTCGGGATAGTGACTTGCTATCTCGCGAATTGTATGGCTATATTCACATGATGACAATGAAACCGGAGCCGCTCAACATGAAGGAAGAGCTTTACACGGACACCCTGCGGGAGAGCGTTATTTATTGGGTCTCCGCTGAACGCCGCAATTGGGCCATTACTGCTTTACGAAAGGCCAGTAGCGGAGAAGAGAAGTTGTCCGCGCTTGAGATCTTGTTAAAGGTATGCATCTCGCAAAGCAGTTTTGAGGAAGGGTTAGGCATGATTGATCGGGTGATCAGCGATTCTGATATGCGGCGGTATCGTGTGCAGTTGTACTTTCGGGCAGGCGAGATGAGTGAAGGATTTTGCGATTATAAAAGAGCAACGGGTTATTACGCCAGAAGTCTTGCCAGCTTGATACGGTCGAAAGAACAGCATCTTGCGGCAGCCAATAAATTGGGGTTTTGCAGCCTTTATGAAACGGAATTCCAGCAAGCGGAGGAGTGGTGTCGTTGGGCGATAAAACTGGATCCGCGTTCATGGGAGGCTTGGAAGAATTTTGGGGTTAGCCTTGAACATCAAGCCTTGATTGAAGAGGCGTTCCTTGCGTATTTCAAGGCTGTGTTTTTAAGTCATGGTCGGGTGGTCCCGGTATTATTCCGGATGTAGGAGGGCTCAGGCCAAGAATCTACAGAGAATATGAATTCCATGTGGTGTGTGGATATCTCAAGAAAGAGCATAAGTCGGATACCTTCCGGCATAATTAATATTGATTTTTGTTAGCAAATGTCGTCGTGCCGACGAAAGGAAGTGTTTTCTCAAAAATTGGGCATCCGGCGGTTAAGTCTCCTTATATAGTATATACTTCTTTGTAGTGGTGGGTTTGGCTTGTTTAACCTGTATCTAGGGTAAGAAATGAATATTCTGAGGTCGTTTCAATTTTGGCGGAAGATGGTTAGTGGAACGATTGCCGTCATTTTTGCAATAAGTTCTGTTGGCACATCGTATGCCCAGGTTGCTATGACCATGCCACAGCCCGGGCAATTGGTTCCTT
>DYOU01000162.1 GCA_020720365.1 Candidatus Elulimicrobium sp. | reverse complement strand
GTGTTTGAAAATTCTTGCACAAAAAACAAGCATTTAACTTCTAAGTTCCTAAAAATTACGGATCGATCAGCGATGTTTTTGGATATATAATATGAAATGGAAGTAAAATATACTCATACGAACCGCCCCAATAAGCCATTGCGGGCAAAACAGTTAAATCAACTTTCACTTTTGAGGATTGTATTTCAGCTTTTTTCGTCATATCATTATCTCAAAGAATTTTTTCGCTTCAAGGAGGCGCGCAATGTTACGTAAAGTTTCCGCTCAAGTTTTGGTTCTTGTCTTGCTCCTGCTAACACTTTTTGGGACTCCGTTCAACGCACATGCTGGGGGGGTCTGCGGCGGCGCTTACATTGTCGAAGCAGGTGACACGCCAGAGATCATTGCCGCAATGTGCGGCACATCCGCATTTGCCATTTATGCCGCCAACCCCGGCGTCAGCGGAGCGCTTCGCGCAGGACAGATTATCACAGTGCCTGGCGCCAATTATCTCATTCCCAGCGTACCCATTGCAACCGCTACAAACAGTCCCAGTTATCCCCCAGTCGGTTACAACAACGCTTACATTGTCCAGGTTGGCGACACATTCGCCAGCATTGCCAACCTCTACGGCGTTAGTATGTACAACCTGTGGACCGCGAACCCAAACATTGCAGATATAAACGCGCTCTACGTCGGACAGGTAATTTCTGTGCCTGCTGTATTTGGACAGCCCACTTATCAAATCTGGGCCGCCATTGTGACTACAAGTTCCGCAACCCCATCCCCGCTTTCGCATGGCTCTGTTCCGGTGGGAACTGTAAATGGGACAATTCTATTAGTCAACAAATCCAACAGTGATGTTTATGTTTCACTGCGCGGCACAACCAGAGACGGCAATAACATTATTAGAGAATATCCCGTCAGCGGAACAATGGAAGTCAAAGCGCCAGCCGGCTGGTATGCGTATGTCGCCTGGGTTGGCGGACAAAAGTTCGAAGGACAATTCAACCTGCCGCAAGAAGCCGATCACAGCATTACGTTTTACAGCAATAAAGTTTCTGTCGAATAAAAAAATCGAGACACCCCTTTTCCGCGTCAACCTGCTCCTGAGTGGATTAACATCTGCTCAGGAGCAGGTCGGTTAAGTCCTTTGCAAAATTACGGGCAAATATTTCATAAAACTTGTCATTTCCCAAACCAAGATGTAAGATGAAGAAAACTTAACAATCCCCAAAAGGAGGATACAAAATCATGGATGTACATTATTGGAATGAATTTGCAGAAGAATACGATGAACATGTAATTGACGCATTTACCTACGGACGTTCAAAGATGATCGGACAGCAGG
>DYOU01000161.1 GCA_020720365.1 Candidatus Elulimicrobium sp. | reverse complement strand
ATATTGATATTCTTTTGCCTGTGGCAGAAAAAGAAGGGCTTTTTGATCGTCTGGCTCGTGTGGCTCAGGATTCACAGTGGTTTGGCGATATGGAAGAGTCTGTTCGCAAGGGGAAGGATATTCCCAAGGCTCATTTTAAGTTTCCGTTTAAATCGCATTTTTCCAAGATCCAGCAGTATGTGTTGTTGGATGTGGTTTTTACGGAAGCGCCTTATGGCAGATTGGAGCAGAAAAATCTCGCCGACACTCCCATGGCATTTGCGGAGTCAGGCGGGACTGTCACTGTTCCGACGGTGAACGGGCTTTTCGGTGACAAGTTGACGGCAATGTCTCCCAAAACGATGGGGATTCCGCTGGTTCACGATCGCGCCATGGAGGTGATGAAACAGATCATTGATCTTGGCTCGCTTTTTATGGTTGTGGACGATGTTGAGGAATTAAACAGGTCTTTTCTGAAGACTGTCGCGGTTGAGAATGGTTTCCGTAACAGCGCATATACTAACGAGGATATTTTTAGCGATATTTGGGAGCTGGCATTTCGGTATTCGCAATCGCGTCTTCGGGGAGGCAATAATACATTTGAGGAGATCGGGCTTTTGATCGACGGGAATGCTAAAGTTGCCAATCATCTGCGGGCAAGGTTTAACCCTGACGAGATCAAGATCGCTTTTGCGCGTATTGTTTATATGATCAGCGTTCTTCGCCGGGGTGATAAGGCCGGGCTTGTTAAACAGGTAGATATGCGTGCGGTTGAGGGCTATATTATTCCTGAAAAGTATAAGGTTCTTGAGAAGCTCAAGGTTACGGTTCCCGAGGCGTATTTTTACTGGGCCATGGCGGTTGGGTCTTCGGGGTAGTCCGCGAGTACTCGGAAGCTTGATTCTTGTATCTTGTTGATAGGATTGGTTTTGATCTATTGAGTTTTGCCACGTTCTTGAGTGAGTTGGCAAACCTGTATGATTTATGCGGGGCTCGGGGGCTCCGTTCGCGCAGGTACTTCGGCGATATTTTTTGAGGTATCGACGATAAAGGCAGGTTACTTTTGGCACAGATTTGAAAAGTGCGTAGAAAGTAATCTTTTTGAGTAACGCATGGCGATAGACGGTTCTTGATCTGGAACGCGGTGCGTTCCGAATTGAACCAGACGTTTTCTTGGTAATTCGCAAGCGCTCGGGAGCTTGGTTTTTGCATCTTGTTGAGGACATTGATGTTTTGCAGTAGACTTTTGCCACTTTCTTGGGTAAATTGGCAAAAGTCAGTCGTTTAAAACGGCATCTCAAATGTGATTGTAAAGGTTCGGTTTTCAATCCAGCTTGGGACCCCATATGTAACC
>DYOU01000160.1 GCA_020720365.1 Candidatus Elulimicrobium sp. | reverse complement strand
GTTTTCTTGCGGACGGGATATTTTATCTGATTACGCATTTTGTTCCTGTATTATTGTTGTTGTGCCGGGTTCGATAAATCGAACCCCTACGTTCGTGTATAACCTTCGTCAATTTTAATCGTTATTGTGCCGGGCGCAATAAATTGCGCCCCTACGTTCGTGTGTAACCTTCGTCAATTTTAATCGTTATTACGCCGGGTTCGATGAATCGAACCCCTACGTTCGGAAGCTCATGTCGCCAGATTGCGTGTAGGGGCGCGATTTATCGCGCCCGTTGCTACCTGTCCTTACCGGCTTCGCCCAGCTTCGTCGCCCAACATTTCAGTCTTCCTCCGGCTGATCATGTATGCTATACTTATTCCAAGAAAAGGAATTACCTGTGAACAAAATCATTATTGATCCCCGAATCCGTTCCGGCAAACCATGCATCCGCGGCACACGTATAGCTGTTGCGGACATTCTCAACCTTATTTCCGCCGGTTATGCTATTGATGAGATCCCAAGCCAATATCCGGGGATTACCAGCAAAGACGTTATTGCCGCGATCGAATTCGCCAGCGCCCTCACCAACGAACCAACAAAGATATTCAGCAAAACTCTTGCCCACGCCTGATGAATGTTCTTTGTGACCAGTGCATCAACATCGACATAACCAACGCACTCAAAAAATCCGGACTCAATGTCATTCACACATCTGATGTCGAATTATCCTGCGCAACTGACGAACAAGTTTTTAATTACGCTCAAAGAACAAGGAAAATCCTTCTAACCTTTGACCACGACTTTGGCAATATCACCCGGTTCCCCATTCATCATTCCCATGGAGTTGTCATCATTTACATCGGTAAAATGACACGAGAACAGATCATTCAACGAACCATTTATACATTTACGCGATTCATCAAGCGTCATCCCGTTCAACACCACCTCATTATTATCGATCATATGTCCATCCGCATATGGCCAAAGGATTCAAAGAACTGATTCAAACAAGCCCGTATCGTCATTATACTGGAAGGAATAGTGACGCGAACATCATTAAATACTGATTTCAGGACAAGCGTTGATAAACACCAATTTCTCGTTACTTTAATTTTTAAATAATGCTGTCACCTGATCAGCTTTAAAATAATCAGAACAATTACCTTCTTTAAGGCGTTTCACAACATTAACATCACGCAAATCTTCCAACTTCTCCATAATCAACTCCTTGATACAACGTATTTATTTTGTCAAGACTGCCAACAAAAACCTCTGGTCTTTCGGAAATTCAGCCAACCGAGAAATCAGCCGAGCGATATGAATATTGCGTCAGACGGGTTTTCTTGCGGACGGG
>DYOU01000012.1 GCA_020720365.1 Candidatus Elulimicrobium sp. | reverse complement strand
CCGTTAGTTGGAGGCCAGCACACAGTTATTGCTTCTTTTAGTGATCAGAAGAGTACGCTTCAATTGGTGTCATCCGGGAAGCAAGAAAACATTTTGTATTCCATGACAATTCATGAATATGTTCTTAATTATCTTCCATTGAAAATCAAGACCACGCTGGAGAATCAGATTAAATCAGAGATCGATCCTGCCATGGATCAGGAAGAGGGGGATAGAAAATATTCACGCGCGCAGTTATTAAGAATTGTTCGTCGGGATATTATCCAGGACAAGATTGTGAAGTCCGGGGATATTTGGATGATACCGTTAGCCGGAGGTAATTATACGGTCAAGGCTGTTTATAACGATTATGAAAGTACTCTTTCAATAATACCAGCAAGAGGGTCAAACCGGCCGGCCATTTATACTACAACGATGCGGCCCATGTTTTTTAATTATCCACCGGAAAAGATCAAACGCTTTCTTGAGAATGCGATAAAGTCTGATGAAATATTTGATGCAGCTCAGGATGCGGTGGGCGCGAATGAGGTGATTAATGTGGATAATGCGGCGATCAGCAAAGTTGAGAAGGATCGGATTGTCCTGGCGCACTTGTATGTACCCAATACCGGATGGCAGCCAATAGAGGATATGTTGATTGAAGGCAAGCTTTTTATGCAGAAGATGCATCGTAATAATTTTACTTCAGGAAAATCGAAGGCTGAAAGCGCGTATAGTTTTGGTGTTCAGGGTCAAGAACCTTTGGCTTATGTTTTAATTGTTGATCCGGAACAGACAAGGATAATATTGTCTTCACTTGATAATTCTGATTTTATAAGAGACCTTGTTATTACGAATAATCTGGGTGGAAGAGAGCGTCAAGTGGAATATTTGAACTCAAGATTATCAGAAATAGTTTTAAACAGGGATGACAATGTCGATAACGCACAACAATATGGTGGTATTGACATTGGTCATGGTAATTATTTAAAGGTGATCGCAACTGATGCAGCAGGCGTGCCGTCATTTGATCCGGTGCAGATTCAACAGTTGCAAAAAGATTTGCGCGGCCTTATACCGGTACCTGTGGGAGGGGCACAGCCGGTTAATTGGCGGTCATTGCTTGGCTTTTCAACGGAAGAGGGCAGGCAGGATTTAAGGTTAGGCAGGAATGAGACATTGCCAGTTCTTTTCCTGGCACGCCGTTGGGATGTGCGTGAGTTGGAGTCAGTGGGTTAATAGTAATAGTCAGCGAATTGTTATATAGCCTCCGCTTGGCCGTTGCTGGTTGAGCGGAGGTTTTCATTTGGACTTTTAATTTATAGTAAAGTATACTGTGGCATTAAATAATTGTTCTAATTTTAATTGATGAGGAGTTGTTGTGGAAACTGATGAAATCAAGCAGATCCGTATTCAGAAATTAAATTCCTTGAGAAGTATGGGCATTGATCCTTATGGCGGGAGGGTGACCGGTGTAGAACCTGTTGGCGATGTACTGGCTGGTTTTGCTGAAGAAAAGCCGGCGTTCACCGCAGGCCGTATCATGGCCATGAGAGATCACGGAAAAGTATTTTTTCTGGATTTGATGGACCAGACTGGCCGGATGCAGTTATTTTTTAAAGAGGCAATTTTAGGGGAACAGTGGGCGGTCTTTAAATTACTTGATATTGGCGATATTATCAGTGCTGAAGGAAAGTTATTCACCACCAAGATGGGGCAGCAAAGCCTTCGCGTAGAGAAGTTTGCTGTGTTAGCGAAATCCTTGATGTGCTTGCCGGAAAAATGGCACGGTTTAAAAGACGTTGATATCCGTTATCGTCAGCGGTATGTAGATATGATCGCGAATCCAGAAGTGCGTGATGTTTTTATTAAACGCAGCCGGATCGTTTCCTGTATTCGTAATTTTCTTGACGGCCGTCGTTTTCTGGAAGTGGAAACTCCGATGCTGCAGACGATGGCGGGAGGTGCGCGCGGGCGGCCGTTTCAGTCAAAACATAATGCTTATAATATGGATGTTTTTCTTCGTATCGCGCCGGAATTGTATTTAAAACGTTTGTTGGTTGGCGGGTTGGATCGGGTGTACGAGATTAATCGTAATTTTCGTAATGAAGGCGTGTCAACCCGTCACAATCCTGAATTTACCATGCTTGAACTTTATCAGGCTTATGGAGATATGCAGGATATGATGGACATTACTGAAACATTGATTAGTTCTCTTGCCAAGGAGATTACGGGGGATTATAAGGTCAAATTCAAAGAATATGTGATTGACTTTACAACGCCATGGAAACGGGTGAGTTTTGCGGGGCTTATTAAAGAGAAGTTTGATATTAATCCGGATGATTCGGCCGAGATTATGTTGGAGAAAGTCAAGATCAAGCGTCCGGGTTATTACAAGCTGGATCGTTTGACCAAATCAGCGATCATGAAGATCGTTGAGGAAGTTCTCGATGAGGATGCTACCATGGATCCGGTATTCTTTACGGATTACTTTACGTTTTTGTGCCCGTTGGCCAAGACAGATCCGAAGAATCTGGCTTTGTCGAAACGCTTTGAATTTTTTATCGCGGGCATGGAAGTAGGGAATGCTTATTCAGAGTTGAATGATCCGCAGGAACAGCGTGAACGCCTTTTGGAAGATCTGCATGATGATACAGAGACTGGCTTGCGTTGTATTGATGAAGATTTTGTCCGAGCCCTTGAATATGGTATGCCTCCCGCAGGTGGGCTTGGGATCGGGATCGATCGGCTGGTTATGTTGCTAACAAATTCTCCAAGCATCCGGGATGTTATTCTGTTTCCGTTAATGAAGCCTGTGGAGCAGCAGCTTGGAGATAATGAAGAATAGAGTGTCGATATGAATTATGTTTCCTGGATCACTTATCGGTATCTTGTTGCCAAGAAGGATAAGTTCCTGGCATTGATCAATCTGGTGTCTATCCTGGGCATTGCCATTGGGGTGGCTGCACTTATTGTGGTGATCGGTGTGATGAGCGGCTTTGATCGGGACTTGCGGGATAAGATTGTTGGCACAAATGCTCATATTGTGATTGAACGTGAGACGGGGGTTAAGGGGTTTGAAGTTTTGAGGGACCAGGTAGCGGTGGTTAAGGGAGTCGCCGGGGCATCTGCGTATATTTTGGGTAATGTTTTTCTTGAGAGCGGGAATAGAGCTACGGGTTTAATGCTCCGGGGGATTGATCCCCGGAATGAAGGGAATGTGACCAAGATAGACAAGTATTTGCAGAATGGTTTCAAGGTTCAGGATCTTAAGGCTGGTTCGATCATTATCGGTAAGGAACTTGCGCGGTATTACGGGTTCAAGGTTGGTTCTGAGATATCACTTTTGTCACCGGTATCTGGTGTTGCAGGCGATGGGTGGCGTTATACGTTCAAGGTGGTGGCTATTTTTAATTCAGGAATGTACGATTACGACCGGAATCTGATCCTTGTTGATTATCGGAATGCCCAGGAGATCTTTAATTTGCCTCTGGATATTGTTTCCGGCATCGGCGTGAGGCTCGCGGATATTGATGAAGCGGTGCAAGTCAAGTCGGCCATTCGCGGTCAGGTGGGGTTTGCGTATGAAGTACGGACCTGGATAGAGCAGAATGAGAACTTTTTTGCGGCGCTTAATCTTGAAAAGTTTGCCATGTTCATTATTTTGACGTTGATCGTTCTGGTGGCTTCATTCAATATTATCAGTACTTTGATCGTGACAGTAACGAGTAAGACAAAGGATATAGGGATATTGCGGTCGATCGGTGTTCCGGCATTGGCGATTCGCAGGATCTTTACATTATATGGATTGACTCTCGGTCTCATCGGGACTTTTTGGGGATTGGTGGGTGGGATGACGATTGGTTATATTTTGAGAGAAACGGAGCTCATCAAGCTGCCGCAGACAGTGTATTATATTGATCATTTACCGGTATTGATCCAGTTAAGCGATATCTTGATTATTGCCGGGAGTTCAATGATTATCAGTTTTCTCGCGACAATTTATCCATCGGCCAAGGCAGCGGCTCTTCAACCTGTTGAAGCGTTGCGGTATCAGTAGGGGCAGGCATGTTAAAGATCGAAAATATATTCAGATCGTACACGGATACTCAAAAGCGGGTGGATGTGCTTAAAGGGATAAGTCTGAAGGTAGCCGCCGGGGAGACTGTAGCCATCGTTGGTCCCTCTGGGGCGGGCAAGTCTACGTTGCTGCACATTGCCGGTGGCCTGGATCATCCGAATGAAGGAAAGGTTTTGTTGAACGATCAGGATGTTTATCGCATGTCGGATGCAGAACGGTCGCGTATGCGAAATATAACCGTTGGGTTTGTCTTTCAATTTTATCATTTGTTGCCGGACCTTACAGCTCTTGAAAACGTGATGCTGCCGCTGATGGTAGGGGAGAATCTGGGATCAAAAACGCAGGCGATCGAAGAGAAAGCGATCCGGCGGTTGCAGGCTGTCGGTTTGGGCGAGCGAATGGATCACAAGCCTAATCAGCTGTCGGGAGGAGAACAGCAGCGCACAGCTGTTGCACGGGCTTTGATCAATGATCCGGCACTTTTATTATGTGATGAACCGACCGGGAATCTTGATTCCGCTAGCGGAAATGCAGTTATGGAGCTGCTCTTTACGCTGAATGAAAGTGAGCGCAGGACACTTGTAATTGTGACGCATGATGTTCTTTTGGCCAGCCGTGCTTCACGTACAGTTCACATTAAAGATGGTATTTTAATATAAATATTTTTTTATTTATCTTTAAGCCTCGCGAAAATCCTCCCTAAATCCAATAGCAATATAATCTTATTTAAGTATAATAGAGAAAACTTTAGGGGGTATTTCTATGAAGATTTATTTAAACGGGAAAATGGTGGAAAAAGAGAATGCCCGTATTTCGGTGTTTGATCACGGGCTTTTATACGGAGACGGGGCTTTTGAAGGGATTCGGGCCTATAGCGGTGTTGTATTCAAACTGAATGAGCATATTGATCGTTTGTATGAGACTTGTCATTCTTTGATGATCAATGTGGGGATCACGAAAACACAGATGGTCGCTGCGGTTGTGGATACATTGAAAGCGAACGGGCTTCGCGACGGATATATCCGCCTGGTTGTTACCCGGGGTGATGGAGACTTGGGCCTTGATCCCCGCAAATGCAAGGCAGGTCCCAATATTATCATTATTGCCGACAGCATTACGCTTTATCCTCAGGAATTCTATGAGAAGGGGTTAACGATCGTTACTGTGCCGACAGTGCGCAATCATCCGGAGGCGATCAATCCTCAGCTCAAATCGTTGAATTATTTGAATAATATTATGGCTAAGATCGAGGCGAATAATGCTGGAGTCCCGGAAGCTATTATGCTTGATGGCAGTGGATATGTGGCGGAATGTACGGGTGACAATATTTTCATGGTGAAAAATGGCGTTCTGAAGACGCCGCTTCAAGGCCGTTTACGCGGGATTACGCGTGATGCCGTGATGGCGCTGGCGGAACAAAAGTTAAAGTTGGCCGTGCAGGAGACGTTGATCACTCGGCATGAGCTTTATAATGCTGAAGAAGTTTTTCTCACAGGAACTGCGGCTGAGCTTATCCCGGTGGTCAAGATCGACGGGCGTTCTATCAGCAATGGTGAGCCTGGCCCGGTGACGTTGAATTTGTTGAAACTTTTTCATGAAGTTACGCGTAAAGATGGAGTGGGATTCTAATGAAATGCGATAAATGTCCTAAGAAAGCAACAGTTCATTTAACCGAGATCGTTGATGGGAAAGCGGCAGAAATGCATTTATGTGAAGATTGTGCCCGCGAGCAGAGTCAGCACACGGAACAACAGTTTGGCTTGGCTGACCTGTTGGCGGGGTTGACGGACTTTGGTAAGCAGGTCCCTGAAGTTCCGAAAGAAGTCCTGACGTGTCCGACGTGCGGGTTATCGTATGAAGATTTTCGTAAATTTGGCCGTTTCGGATGTGCTCAGTGTTATGAAGCCTTCAAGCTTCATCTCAAGGCACTGCTAAAAAAGATACATGGTTCTAATGTACATTTAGGCAAAAAGTTGAAGGGTGCAGATGTATTGGTGAAAGATGAAGCTGTTTCTGAGACTGATGTCCAGGCAGCTTCTATTGTTCCTCAGCTGCCAGAGATTGAAACCGCAGAGACATTGCGTTTTCAGATGCATATGGCTATTGAGCAGGAGAATTTTGAATTAGCGGCAGCTTTGCGGGACAAGATCCGTGAGATGGAGCAGAAAGGCTGATATGGAACTGAATGAGCTTATTAATCATACAGGAGAGTGGTTGCGGGGGACCGGTCCGAATGCGCATATTGTTTTATCCTCGCGGATCCGTCTTGCCCGTAATCTGATGGACGTGCTTTTCACCAATCGTGCCCAAAGAAAAGATTTGGACAGGGTGCTTCTTTCCATAGAGTCGGCGGTCCGTAAAAGTCCTCTGTTGAAAGATATGACGTTCTTTCGATTAAGCGATCTGGACAGTGTAGACCGTCAGTTCCTCGTGGAACGACATTTGATGAGTCATGATCATGCGTCTAATCCGCAGGGGAAAGCGGTTGTGGTTTCCAGAGAGGAAGCGATCTCGATCATGGTGAATGAAGAAGATCATTTGCGTATTCAGGTCATGCAGTCAGGATATAACCTGAACGGGACTTGGGAGATAATCAATAATATTGATAATGTGCTGGCAGAAAAATTGACATATGCGTTCATGCCGGAATGGGGTTATTTGACGGCTTGTCCGACGAATGCGGGAACCGCGATGCGAGGTTCAGTGATGCTGCATTTACCGGCCCTGGTCATGACTCGCCAGATCAATAAAGTTCTTATGGCTATATCAAAGTTAAGTTTTGCGTCGCGCGGGTTTTATGGTGAAGGGACGCAAGCGATCGGAAATTTCTATCAGATATCCAATCAGGTTTCATTAGGGCATAGTGAACTGGATATCATTCAGAATATTAACGGGCTTATTCGTCAGATCGTTGAACAGGAAGAACAGGCGCGTCAGGCACTGCTGGTTCAGAATCGGCCGATGTTGGAGGACAAGATCTGCCGGGCGTGGGGGATCCTGAAACATTCCCGTATTATTTCCAGCCAGGAGACGATCGAGTTGATGTCGATGGTTCGGCTTGGTCTGGATATGGGCATCCTGCAGGAGATCGACAGCAAGGTCATGAATGATCTGTTTATTATGATTCAGCCGGCTCATTTGCAGAAGATCGATGGGCGTAAGCTGAATTCAGCGGAACGTGATATTCGCCGAGCCCAGTTGATACGAGAGAAACTTCGCAAAGCGGCTTGAGCCGGCATTGTGAATATATACTAAAGGAGAAAAGGTATGTTTAATCGATTTACAGAGCGTGCACGTAAGGTGATTGTTTTTGCGAAAGAAGAGGCTCGTCGTTTTAATCATGACTATATCGGGACTGAACATCTTTTGCTTGGTCTTATTCGTGAAGGAGAAGGGGTAGCTTCAGCTGTCCTGCAGAAATTGGGAGTAGATCTTGAATCGATCCGGATTGAGGTTGAGAAACTGGTTCAGCCGGGGCCCCAAACGCAAGTTGTTGGTGATATTCCATTTACGCCGCGTTCCAAAAAGGCGCTTGAACTGGCCGCTGAAGAAGCGCGTGCGTTGGGGCATAATTATATTGGTACTGAGCATCTTTTGCTGGGGCTTGTCAAGGAAGGTGAAGGCATGGCGTATCGCGTGCTGTTGAACCTTGGGCTCGATCTCGGGAAACTGCGCAATGAGGTCATGGAGCTTTTGGGTTCCGGGATCCCTGGGTATAATCAGCAGCAACAGCAGGCGCAACAGCCTCAGGACCCTCAGGACCCTCAGAAGACGGGTAGTAAAACTCCGGCGATTGATGCGTATGGTCGTAATCTAAACAAGTATGCTAAAGACGGAAAACTTGATCCGGTGATAGGGCGGAAGAATGAGATCGAACGCGTTATTCAGGTATTGTCTCGCCGGACAAAGAATAATCCTGTTCTTTTGGGTGAGGCAGGTATTGGCAAGACGGCGATCGTTGAAGGCTTGGCACAGCAGATCGTTGCCGGAGAAGTGCCAGAGATCCTGCGGGATAAGACGATCGTAGTTCTGGACCTGGCCATGATGGTAGCAGGGACGAAGTATCGCGGCCAGTTTGAGGAGCGGATCAAGGCGGTCATGGAAGAACTCAAGCGTAACGGCAAGTTGGTTCTTTTTATTGATGAGATTCATACACTGGTAGGGGCGGGGGCGGCGGAAGGGGCTATTGACGCGGCTAATATTCTTAAGCCAGCTTTGGCGCGTGGAGAGATCCAGTGTATCGGGGCCACAACACTGGATGAGTATCGTAAACATATTGAAAAAGATGCGGCGCTTGAACGTCGGTTCCAGACTATTCAGGTCAACCCTCCGTCGGTTGAGCAGACTATCCTTATCTTGAAAGGATTACGTGATAAATATGAAGCGCATCATCGCGTGAAATATTCAGATGAAGCATTGGATGCCGCGGCGAAATTGTCCGATCGTTATATTTCAGGCCGGTTTCTTCCGGATAAGGCTGTGGATATTATTGATGAGGCCGGAGCAGCGGCACGTCTTAAGGCCATGGTGACTCCGGAGGATATCAAGCAGATGGAAGAGGGTATTGAGGATCTGCGTAAAGAAAAAGAATCTTTTATCAAACGGCAGGATTTCGAAAAAGCAGCGCAATTACGGGATCAGGAGAAGGAGGTCCGTGAAAAGCTTGAAAAACGACGCTCCGAATGGCTGGCAGGAAGGGATAACGCTTCCCTTGTCGTAGGTTATGAAGAAATGGCACGTGTTGTTTCCCAATGGACGGGAGTCCCTTTGATCCGCCTTGAACAGAAAGAAACCGAGCGGCTGCTGAAGATGGAAGAGCATATGACCAAGGTTGTTATTGGCCAGAGTGAGCCGGTAACGGCGATCGCGCGAGCGGTCAGGCGGTCACGGGCCGGCATTAAAGATCCCCGTCGTCCTATTGGGTCTTTTATTTTTCTTGGTCCGACGGGAGTGGGTAAGTCGCTCCTGGCGCGTGCGCTGGCAGAGTTCATGTTCGGAGATCAGAATGCCCTGATTCATATTGATATGTCAGAATACATGGATAAATATAATGTTTCCCGCCTGGTCGGGGCACCTCCCGGATACGTGGGTTACGAAGAAGGCGGCCAGCTGACGGAGAAAGTGCGCCGTCGTCCTTATTCCGTGATCCTGCTGGATGAGATCGAGAAAGCGCATGTGGATGTCTTTAATATCCTCCTGCAGGTCCTTGAAGACGGGCGCTTGACGGATAGTCTGGGACGTGTTGTTGATTTTCGTAATACAGTGATCCTGATGACATCGAATATTGGTGTTGACATGCTGCGCAAGCAGGGGGCGTTGGGGTTCTCTCCGCGGACTGAAGGCGACAGTTATGATCAGATGAAGTCTAAACTTTTGGGTGAGGTTAAACGGGTCTTTAAGCCGGAATTTCTGAACCGTATCGATGACATTATTGTGTTCAAACCTTTGTCGAAAGAAGATCTCTATCAGATCATTGATCTGGAGATCAACTCGGTGCGCCTTCGTTTGAAAGAGAAGAATATTTTTCTTGTGTTTACCCAGGAGGCGATCGATTTTCTTATTGAAAAGGGGTTTGATCCTGTTTATGGCGCACGTCCGCTCAAGCGGACGATCCAGCGGTTCGTGGAAGATCCCATGTCGGAGATGATTATTTTAGGGGCATTCAAAGAGGATACTCAAGTGACCGTTCGGCCTGATAATGACAAGTTGATCTTTGTGCAATGAAAAAATGCTTTTTCTTGATCATCACGGTTTTCTTGGCCGTTGAAGTATACGCAGGATCATTGGCGTATGCGTTAGATCAGGGGCTTGTGATCCCTTTTACCGGGGTAGTTGATTTCAATCAGGCGCATGCAGAAGTCAAGATCGGCCGGTCAGAGGGAATCCGGAGTATTATGCTGAAGGCTGCGATGACCGGGCGCGGGATGTACCATGTTAAAATGGATATTGCGCATATTCCCCTGCCGGCTTTGGATGTGGCGGCTGTTATTGAGGGAGACGTGACGATCACGGGTGATAATCCAAAGGCCCGTGAATTTGTGGGGGAGTTCAAAAGTTCTTATGCATTGCTCAATTATGCGCCTTTTCGTGATGCTCAGGTCAAGTGTGCTATACGGAACCGGAAGTTCATTCTTGAACTTTTATGGGTTGGAGGTTTTCTGGGGAGTGGAGAGGTCCAGTTGACAGGGAAACGAGAGATGGATCTGAAATTTGAAGCCGTAGCGGCTGATCTTCAAGAGCTTTCAACCATCATCAGGGCCGCTTGGGGGATGAGTGGTTCGGACCCTTTGGGGGTTTCAGGAGTCATGAAAGGCGAGTTAAATTTACAAGGAGTGTGGCCGCGCCCTCATGTTCACGGCAGGCTTCTGGCACATAACGGTACTGTCCAATTGTTTAATTTTGATCAGATCAGCCTGGATTTTGATGGTCATTTTCCATTTTTGAATATCAATGAAGCCATGGTAACGCAGTCTGGAGGATTGAGTTTTCGTTTAACAGGGCCTTTGAATGTAATGAACCCGACGGGTCTTTCGGATCAGGTGAAACGGCTTAAGCAGCTGCCAACGATCACGGCAGATGACAATCGTAGGGAATGGGTTTTTAAACGTTTAGCCTCTTCTGATGAGGCTCGGACAGAAATGAAGTGCCTGTATTTGAAGAATGACCGGGGCGATACTGAAGCTGTTTTGGGGATTCAAAAGAGCATAGGGTTTTGATATGATCCAGCAAATGTTGCTAAAATCTGGTTTGGGTATCGGTGAAGCGGTATTAAGTTTTCTTCGCTATATTGGACAGCTGACCATCCTGTTTGTGCAGACCCTTGTGTGTATTTCTTCTACTCCACTGAATGGTTATCGTTTCCTGGCGCAGGCGCAGCGTGTCGGTCCGGGGAGTTTTTTTATTTCTTCGTTGGTTGGACTGTTTGTTGGGATGATCATTGCGTTGCAGATGGCTTATATGATGGTGCAGTTGTCGGCGGAGATCTATATCCCGAATGTGATCGCTGTTTCATTGACACGTGAACTGGGGCCGATATTGACGGCATTGATCGTGGCGGGACGTATTGGCGCCGGGATAACGGCCGAGATTGGGACTATGGAGGTGACGGAACAGATTGATGCGTTGAAAGCATTTGCCGTTGATCCAATCCGTTATCTTGTGGTACCCCGTTTTCTGGCATTGGTGATCATGCTGCCGGTCCTGACGCTTTTTGCTGTTATTGTCGGTATTTTTGGAGGTTTTCTGATCTGTTCTTTTAAGCTGTCGATTGACGCGCATATGTACTGGAGTATGGTGTTTGATTCATTGGTTATTAAGGATATTCTGACGGGGTTAATAAAGACGGTATTTTTTGGAATGATCATTGCGATCGTCGGGTGTTTTGAAGGGCTTAATGTTCGAGGCGGAGCCGACGGGGTTGGTAAAGCGACCACGCTTTCGGTCGTGCGATCATTTATTTTCATTATTATGTTCGATTGTATTTTTACATTCATCTTTTATTTTCTGTTTAACGCATGATCGAGATACGCGACCTTTATAAAACGTTTGATAAAAAGCAAGTCTTGAACGGACTGGCTCTTTCGGTGCGCGATGGTGAGACCAAAGTTATTATCGGCCGGTCAGGGGTTGGAAAGAGTGTTCTTTTAAAATGTATTGTCGGTATTATTCATCCGGAAAGCGGTTCGATCAAGGTTAACGGTGAAGAACTGACAATCTTGAATCAGCGGGATTATGACAGGATACGCAAGAACATAGGCCTGGTCTTTCAAGGGGGCGCACTCTTTGATTCATTAAGCGTAGGTGAAAATATCAGTTTCTTTCTGGATGAATATTCTGATCTTTCTGCGGCAAAGAAGCGTGAACGTACGGCGCATGTTTTATCCCTGGTGGGGCTTAAGGGGATTGAGTCTTTAATGCCGGCGGAGTTATCTGGAGGGATGCGCAAACGTGTTTCTTTGGCGAGGATTCTGTGTATGGAACCGAAGATCATCCTGTATGATGAACCGACGACTGGGATTGACCCGATTACGGCAGATGCGATCAATAATATTATTATTGATATGCGCACAAAAATTAACGTAACGTCTATTGTTGTGACGCATGATATGGGTGCCGCGTTCAAGGTCGCGGATTCAGTCGCCATGTTTTATCATGGGCAGATTATTGCTGACGGGTCGCCTGAAGAGATAAGGAATTCACGGCATCCGGTTGTGAAGCAGTTTATTAATGGTGAAGCATCCGGTCCTATTACTGATGATGAGAGCATGAAGTTTGGTCATGTTCGTTAACGGCAGTTTGAGCGGGGGATTAGGGAGGGATTATGCCGAAAGAAAGTAGTTTGGAGTTAAAGGTTGGGGCATTTGTTGCTGTTGCGCTTATATGTCTGATCGGTTTTGTTTTCTCTGTGAGTGATTTTTCATTTTTCGAGAAACGGGATGAATATTCAGTCATATTCAGTTATGCCAACGGTTTGAAAAAAGGTGCGCCAGTCCGTTTGGCGGGTGTGGATGCAGGAAATGTCAAGGATTTGACAGTTTTCTATGATTCAACGGAATTGCGTACCAAAGTCAAGGTAGGATTATTGGTGATCCGCGGGTTCGAGATCCCTTCTGACTCAAGAGTGCTTATTAATCAGCTCGGGCTTTTAGGTGAGAAATATGTCGAGATCCTTCCGGGGACAACGAATGACCGGCTGCCTGTGGCGGCCAGCCTGAATGGTTCAGATCCTGTAGCCATGGAATCGATCATGGAGATGGTCGGGAGTATTTCCGGACAGTTAGAGGTGACGATCGCTAATGTGAATCAGAAAATATTGACGGATGCGAATACAAAAGCATTATCGGAATCATTGCAGAACCTTGCCGCGATCACATCTGCGGTGAAAAACGGTGAAGGAAGTATGGGGAAGCTATTGACAGATCAAAGCTTGTATCAGAATCTGGCGTTGACACTTGAAAATATTGCCGTATTGACCAGCACTATGAAAGAGGGTGAAGGCACCATAGGAAAGTTTTTAACTGACGCGCGTGTTTATAAGAATCTGGAAGAATTATCGGCGGATCTGAAATTGAATCCATGGAAGCTTTTTTATCGTCCTAAAAGCAAGTGATCTCGGAATGAAGAGCAAGGCAGGCCTTAAAACAGTTTTTGTATGTCAAAGTTGCGGGCAGGAATCTTCACGCTGGCTGGGAAAATGCCCGGGATGCGGCGGCTGGAATTCTTTTGTAGAAGAGTCTTCGGCTGTTAAACCTGTGAAAGATACTCAGCGCGGGCTATTAAGCAATATGGATGCGCCTGTTTTGTTGGGAGACATTTCTTCGATCCATGAGAAGAGGCACCAGACCAGCATTAAAGAATTTGACCGTGTGCTGGGAGGTGGCATGGTGGTGGGTTCTGTGACACTTATTGGCGGAGACCCTGGCATTGGTAAGTCAACCCTCTCGCTGCAGGCGGCCTGTCGTTTGAGTGAGCAGGGGGTAAAAGTCTTGTATGTCAGCGGAGAAGAATCGGTTGCTCAGACGAAAATGCGGGCAGACAGGATCGCCCGGCAGAATAATCCGAATTTGTTCATTGTGAATCAGATCGATCTGAATGTTGTTATTGAATTCATTAACAAGCTCTCTCCGGCAGTTGTGGTCATTGATTCTATTCAGGTTGTTTATGAATCGAACTTGGGTTCTTCACCGGGGAGTGTGGGGCAGGTGCGCGAATGTGCGGCGCTGTTGACCCAGCTGGCCAAATCCCGGGGTATCTCCATGATGCTTATTGGGCATGTGACCAAAGACGGTGCGATTGCGGGGCCGAGAGTGCTGGAACATATTGTTGATACGGTCTTATATTTTGAAGGAGAGCGTTATTCGGCATACAGGGTATTGCGTACGACCAAAAACCGTTTTGGATCGACCAATGAATTGGGTGTTTTTGAAATGACTTCGGAGGGTTTAGTGGAAGTTGAAAATCCTTCCGAAATATTTCTTTCTGAACGGGCGAAGGCTGTGTCAGGCTCAGTTGTAGTGCCTATTCTGGAAGGGACCCGGCCTTTTCTTGTTGAAGTTCAAGGCCTGGTGAGCCGCTCGGCATTCGGTATGGTACGTCATCGTGCACAAGGTTTTGATGCAAATCGTCTATCTCTTTTAACGGCGGTCCTGGAGAAGCGCGTGGGGATTCGTCTGGAAGACCAGGATATCTTTCTGAATATTGTGGGCGGCGTCCGGGTTGAGGATCCTGCCGCGGATTTAGGAGTGGCATTGGCTGTGGCCTCATCATTTCTGGATAAGCCGTTACCTTCGGATACGGCTGTTCTGGGAGAGGTTGGGCTTGCGGCCGAGGTGCGCAGTGTCGCTCATATAGTGGCCCGCCTTAATGAGGCAGAGAAGCTTGGATTCAAGAAGTGTTTTGTGCCAAAGAATAATTTAAAGTCCAGGATGGATATCAGATTGAAAAGTTTACAATTGATCCCTGTGTCCGATGTACGGGAAGCTCTGGATCTGATCAGAAACTGAGGAGATGAAATGACATTATTATTTATCCGGTTATTTTTTACGATCTTAAGCTGTATTGTGGGTTTCTTTATCGGTGGGCTTTATAATAATGAATGGATCGGGATGGTTTTAGGGCTTGCCGGTGCGGCTTTTTGGGTTGGCGTTGAAGCGATGATGAAACAGATTTCTGTACGAGGGCTTTCCAGTGTTGTTTTCGGGCTTCTTTTTGGTGTGATCATGGCCAAGTTGGTGGCGGATATTCTGGCCTTGGTTCCTTTCAGCGAATCGTTTCATGCCTCGCTTCGGGTGGTACTCACACTGATCTTTTCTTACCTTGGTGCGGTTATTGCATTGCGAGGGAAAGATGAATTTAATTTGATCATTCCCTATGTGAGGTTTAAACGTACAGACCTTAAAGAGGGGGTTGTCCTTTTGGATACAAGCGCTATTATTGATGGCCGTGTTGCGGATATTTTTCGTAGTCATTTCTTGACCGGACGTTTGGTGGTCCCCCGGTTCGTTCTTCATGAACTGCAACGCCTGGCAGATTCCGAGGATGATCTTAAGCGTCAGCGCGGGCGCCGTGGAATGGAGATACTGCGGGCGATGCAGAAAGATCCAACGGTAGATATAATGATCCATGAAGATGATCTTCCCGGTGACCGTGAAGTGGACCTGAAGCTGATCAAACTAGCCAAGATCCTTGAGGCCAGGGTTTGTACGACGGATTTTAATTTAAGTCGTATGGCGGCGATCCAGGGAACAGAAATGCTGAATATCAATGATCTGGTCAATTCTGTGAAACCGGTTATTTTTGCCGGTGAGCAGATGGATGTCTTTATTATCAAGGAAGGTAAAGAGGACGGGCAGGGGATCGGGTATCTGGAAGATGGTACGATGGTTGTGGTAACGGATGGCCGCCGGCATACAGGGCATAAAGTCAAGGTCACCGTTACATCAGTTCTGCAGACACAGGCAGGTCGTATGGTTTTTTCGAAAATGGAGCATTAATGAAAGTTCAAGTCATTATAGCCGCTGGAGGAACCGGTGAGAGGATGAAGGCGCCTCTTCCTAAACCACTGCTGGCATTAGATGGAGATCCTGTTGTGATCCGAACACTGAAAGTGTTTGAAACGCATCCTTTGGTGGCCAGTATTATCCTGGTGGTGCATGAAGCGTATCTTAATGCTTATCGTGATGTTGTACGTGATGCGGGCCTGCAGAAGATTGCCGTGATTGTTCCTGGAGGGGCTACGCGGACACAGTCGATCCGTATAGGCTTGCGAGAGCTTGACGCGGACACTGGTTTTGTTATGGTGCATGATGCTGTCAGGCCTTTTGTTACGCCGGAGATTATTGAAGAAGGTGTTCTTTCGGCGGTTATTCAGAAAGCTGCGGTGACGGCTGTTCCAGTTAAGCCGACGTTAAAAGTGGTTGATCCCCGAACTGGTTTTGTCCGTGAAACATTGGATCGCTCTCTGATCTGGGAGATCCAGACCCCCCAAACATTTGAAAGAAAACTGCTGGAAAGGGCGTATGAGGACGATGATGAAGCAACAGATGACGCAAGCCTGGTGGAGCGTATAGGCGCGGCAGTAAAGATCCATATGGGCAGTTACAGGAATATCAAGATAACAACTCCGGAAGACATGGATTTTGCGGAAGCATTGTTGAAAGGATCGTTCCAATGAGCTTACCGACGTGGTATAGGCCGTTTGATTATTGTTCAGGAATTGGGTATGATGTGCATGAATTGATCCTTGGGAGAAAGCTTGTGCTCGGTGGAGTGAAAATCCCTTATGCCCGGGGTTTGAAGGGGCATTCTGATGCAGATGTATTGCTGCATGCGATCGCTGATGCCTTATTGGGAGCGGCTGGTAAAGGCGATATAGGTGAGCACTTTCCGGATACGGATAAGAAATACAAGGGTATTTCGAGTCTGGTTTTGCTGCGGCGTGTGTGTAATCTGCTGGAAACGGCAGGGTTCAAGGTAGTGAATGTGGATTGTGTATTGCTTGCCGAAGAACCGAAGATCCATCCGTATAAGGACAAAATGAAAGCCAATATTGCTAAAGCTCTGGATATTGACGTTTGTCAGGTGAATGTGAAAGCAACAACGAATGAAGGGCTGGGGTTTATCGGCAGGAAAGAAGGCATGGCTGCATATGCGACTGTCATGCTTCGTGCCGCCGAGCATCGGACTTAGAGGAGCATGTATGATTTTTATATTTTACAGCATATTGTTATTTTGGCTGATCACGGTTATTTTCTTTCATAAGGAGATCAAAGCGATCCAGGAGAGAGATCCGGCGGCGCGTTCCGCGTTGGAAGTGGTTATTCTTTACCCTGGATTGCATGCGGTTGTATTGCACCGCCTTGCTCATCCGCTATGGAAGATGAACATGCCTTTTGTTCCCAGGGCCGTTTCTCAGCTGGCGCGTTTGATCACCGGGATCGAGATCCATCCTGGTGCGCAGATAGGGGAGTCCCTGTTGATCGATCACGGCACCGGTGTTGTGATCGGAGAGACCGCGATCGTTGGGAATAACGTGACTTTATATCAGGGGGTGACTCTGGGCGGGACAGGTAAAGAGACGGGTAAACGTCATCCTACTCTTGGCAATAATATCGTTGTCGGCGCGGGAGCCAAGATCCTGGGGAACATTGTGATAGGCGATAATTCGTATGTTGGCGCCAATGCGGTTGTGCTGCAAAGTGTTCCGCCGAATGCCACTGTTGTGGGTGTTCCAGGGTATCTAACAAAACAGGACGGAGAGAAGATCGACAAGAAGCTCGCTCATGCGCAGATCCTTGATCCGGTCCGTCAGGATATAGATGATATGAATAAACGCCTTGGCGTTCTGGAAAGAAAGAGTACGTAATGGAATTATATAATTCATTGACCAGGTCTCGAGAGCAACTGCCATCATTACCGGCACGTATTAATATGTATTCGTGTGGGGTAACTGTTTACGATAAATGTCATATTGGCCATGCGCGTTCATTATATACATTTGATACGCTGGTGAAGTTTATGCGTTATCGCGGGTATGAGGTCAGATTTGTCCGTAATATTACGGATGTAGACGACAAGATCATTGCCAAAGCGGTGCAAACAGGCAGGTCGTTTAATGAGGTGGTAGAAGAGAATATCGAGTTATATTCCAAAGATATGGCAGATCTCGGTTTGAAACCCGCTGATGTTGAACCGCGTGCGACGGAGAATATAGCGTTGATGATCACGCATATTGAAGGTCTTATGGCGAAAAAGCACGCCTATTCAGTAAACGGAGATGTTTATTTTCGGGTACGTTCGTTTCCTTCCTATGGCAGGCTTTCGGGTCAGAGTGTGGATAAGATGCTGGAGGGGGTTCGGATCGATAAAGGTGAAAAAAAAGAGGATCCGCTGGATTTTGCCCTTTGGAAGAAAGCCAAACCTGGTGAACCTTCGTGGCCCTCTCCGTGGGGTGAGGGGCGCCCGGGGTGGCATATCGAATGTTCATGTATGAGCATCAAGCATCTGGGAACGGAAACCCTTGATATTCATGCAGGTGGAAGAGACCTGATCTTTCCGCATCATGAGAATGAGATCGCCCAGGCCGAAGCATTGACCGGCAAGCCTTTTGCTAAAATGTGGATCCATCATGGCCTTTTGACCATTAATTCCCAGAAAATGGCTAAATCATTGGGAAATTTTATTACGGTCCAGGAGGCGTTAAGAAAATATTCCGCAAGTGCTTTCAAGTTGTTCTTCTTGTCGACCCATTACGCGAGTTCGATCGATTATACTGATGATAAGTTAGCAGATATGGAAAAGGGTATTGCCAAGTTCAAGGCCTTGTTTATTCGGGCGGCTCAGGTCCCGGAAACGGAGTTGAAAGTCCGGCTGGAGGATGTGGAATTCCTTGTGGAAGCTAAAGAAAAGATCATTCAGGCCATGGATGAAGATTTTAATACGGCATTGGCTTTAGGGTATGTTTTTGAATTGATGACGGCAGCTAATCGTTTTATTGATGCAGGAAAGCAGGATGATTATTTTGAAGGGAGTATTCATGCTGTCATCAGGTTTTTGCAGGAATTTCTTATTCATGTGTTGGGGCTTGACCTCGAAGGTGCGGCCGCAGAAGTGTTATCGGCCGAAGAAAAGTTGCTGATCGAGGAACGTAATGATGCGCGTAAAGCCAAGAATTGGAAACGTTCGGATGAGTTGCGTGATTCTTTAAAGACTCGCGGTATCCTGGTGGAAGATGGGAAGAGTGGTCAAACATGGCGCCGGGTATAACAGGGGAGGTGGTCATGAATAGTCAGTCAGAGCATTCTTCAAGATCGCGTCTGGCGTGTTTGTTATTATGTTTGTTCATCGGGGTTCTGGGGGCGCACAGGTTTTATGTTGGGAAAAACGGGACCGCGGTCTTGATGCTTATCAGTTTTGGCGGTCTTGGTATTTGGGTGATCGTGGATCTTATTTTTATTCTATGCGGCTCATTTCGGGATAAGGGAGGGCTTCGCGTGATCGGCTGGATGGATCATGGCGGTAAATAATATGGCTGTTCAAGGCAAGTTTATTACGTTCGAAGGTTCTGAAGGTTGTGGTAAAAGTACGCAATCAAAATTATTGCTTGAGTATTTAAAAGCGAAGGGCCTGGATGTTCAGCTGATCCGTGAGCCTGGCGGTGTAGCGATCAGTGAAAAGATCCGTTCCCTATTGCTGGATAAGGCAAATGCCGTGATGAATAAAGAGTGTGAAACCCTTCTTTATATGGCGGCGCGTGCTCAACTTGTGGAAGAAGTCATCATTCCTCGCTTAACGAACGGGGTGATCCTTTTATGTGATCGGTTCCTGGATTCAACATTGGCGTATCAGGGGTATGGGTGTGGTGTCCCGGTTGAAGGGATCAGGTCCATGGGGCTTTTTGCGGCGAAAGGGATTCAGCCGGACCTGACCATTCTTCTGGATCTTGATGTAGAGGAAGGCCTGCTCCGCCGAGGGGCTGAACGGGACCGCATTGAGTTGCGTTCGCTGGATTATCATAACCGTGTCCGGAAAGGGTATTTGGATATGGCCAGAAAAGAACCGGCGCGGATGATGGTGATTGATGGATCACAGGCAAAGGATGTTATTTTTACGCAGATGTGCGCACGTGTGGAGCAACTGTTATCATAATGGGATCTCAGACGAATGCTATTGATCTTGAAGTGCTGAAACGTTTGACCAGCCTTTATAAGAATGACCGATTGGCGCATGCGTATTTATTTACAGGGCCTAAAGGGTGTGGAAAAGTCGAGACAGCATTAGCAGTGGCACAGGCGGTGAATTGTCAGCAACCGTCTGGATTTAAACCAGGGTGCGGGTGTGCGTCATGTCAAAAGATGTCCGATGGCAATCATCCAGACCTTTTTATTATTAAAAAGCCGCAGGACAAGTCCGAGATCCTGATCGGACAGATAACGACCAGGCCGAATGAACCATATCAGCCTTTATTGCCGTGGCTGTCAGTGAGAGCCTTGGAAGCGCAAGTTCGGGTTGTGATCATTAAAGATGCGGATCTTTTTACGGATAATGCGGCGAATGCTTTCCTGAAAACACTCGAAGAGCCGCGGCCGGGAACACTCTTTCTTTTAACCAGTGCCGCTCCAGACAGGATCGCACGTACGGTTATCTCTCGCTGCCATGAGGTCCGTTTTCAGTCATTGGGGCATTCTGTCCTTACCGGTGGCGATAAGAATGAGGTTGAGAACCTGTTATTTGATAAGGCAGGCCTTCCGGGATCTTCCGGCGTTGCGGGTGTTCGGCTGCCTTTCTTGAACAGACAAGTTTCTGCCCAGAAGAACGGAATGATCGATGAATTTATTCTGGGGCCGGCTTCAGAGCCGTTGCTGAAGAAATGGAGTGCGGATAAAGAGAAGGCGCGGGGTCTAATTGATGTTATCATGTTATTTTACAGGGATGTGGTGTGTGTGCAGGGGGGGGATGACAGCCGCTTATTTAATAGCGACCGCCTTGTGGATATTCATCGAATCGCACGAAGTATATCGAATGAACATGCGCATGCTGTGCTTGGCCAAGCGGTGAAAGGGATTGAGGCATTGAATCAGAATTTTAATCTGAAAGTCGCGTTGACGCTTTTAAAAGAGATCATTTCCAGGGGGCCTCTGGAAAGTTAAAGAGTTTATCGAGGAGATTATGGCAAGATTATTTCATGTGCAGGTTGGTGAGTATCGTCCATCCGCGTGTTTTGATGGCGGCGGACTTGAACTTAAGCGGGGAGAGCGGGTGATCGTTGATATTGACCGGTCATCTGAGGTTGGCCGTGTAGTGGCAGAAGCGGTTGCGGGTAGCGAGGGCGGGAGGCCCCCGTCGGCTCAAGGCAAGGTCTTGCGCAAGGTGACAGAGGGTGATTTGCGTCAGATCGAGAATAACCGTGGTAAAGCCAAAGACGCGTTGAATATGTGTGTGAGCAAAGTGAATGAGTTGAACCTTGATATGCGCATGCTTAATGCAGAATATTCTTTTGATGCGAGTAGAGTTATATTATATTTTACAGCTGAAGGGCGTGTAGATTTTCGTAATTTAGTGAAGGAATTGGCCAAGATATTTCGTGTGCGCATTGAACTTAAGCAGATCGGGGTACGTGATCGCGCGAAAATGGTCAAGGGGTATGGGGTATGCGGCCAGGAGCTGTGTTGTGCTAATTTCATTAAAGATTTCAGTCAACTGTCGATCAAGATGGCGAAAGAGCAGGCGCTGCCCTTAAATCCATCCAAAATCTCGGGGGTGTGCGGGCGTATCAAGTGTTGTATGGCGTATGAGTTCAATGTATATAAAGAACTTAACCGTGGGCTTCCCAAAATGGGAGCCAAGATCCAGGTGGCAGAGGGGCGCGGAAGGGTGATAAATCTTGATATCCTTAAACGGCTGGTTTATGTTGATACCGGGGATGGCAAGGTCGTGAAGATCAATATGCCTTTGGAAAATACCAATGATAAAAAATAAGTTTTATGTGACCACACCGATCTATTATGTGAACGATACGCCGCATATCGGTCATGCGTATACGACGATACTGGCGGATGTCTTGGCGCGCTTCCATCGGGCCTTGGGGGATGATGTCTTTTTTCTGACTGGAGTAGATGAGCATGGCCAAAAGGTACAGCAGGCGGCTGAGAAACGGGGCCTGGCCCCGCAACAGCACTGTGATGATCTGGCTCCGCGGTTCAGTTCTTTATGGAAAGAGCTTGGGATATCGAATGATGATTTTATCCGTACGACGGAAGAACGGCATATTCGTGTTGTTCAGTCTATTCTTCAGAAAGTTTTTGATAATGGGGATATTTATCAGAAGGAATATGAAGGCTTATATTCGGTAGCGGAGGAGCGGTTCATTACGGAGAAAGAGGCGGAGTCCGGCCAGTTTCGGGAAGTCAAGGTCCTGAAGGAAAAGAATTATTTCTTTAGAATGAGCCGGTATCAGGAACGGCTTATTCGGTATATTGAAGAAAATCCAGGCTTTATCCGCCCGGAACATCGCAAGAATGAAATGCTGGGATTCCTGCGCCAGCCATTGACCGATTTGTGTATTTCCCGTCCTAAAAGCCGTCTGGCTTGGGGGATCGAGATCCCTTTTGACCGTGATTTTGTAACCTATGTCTGGTTTGATGCGCTGATCAATTATATTTCGGCTGTCGGCTATCTTTCGGACGAAGAAAAATTTAAGCGCTGGTGGCCTGCGTCTGCCCAGTTGATCGGCAAGGATATCCTGACCACACATTCTATTTATTGGACAACCATGCTTTTTTCTCTCGAGCTTCCGCTGCCGGAGGTCATCTTCGCGCATGGCTGGTGGCTGATGGGTGAAAGTAAGATGTCCAAGTCTCTGGGGAATGTCATTAAGCCGCTGGATTTGATCGAGCAGCATGGAGTAGATGCAGTCCGTTATTATTTAATGAGCGAGATGAATCTGGGGTCTGATGCTAATTTTACGCTGGAGAACTTCATAAAGCGTTATAACAGCGATCTGGCCAATGATTTCGGCAACCTGTTGAACCGCGTGTCGGGGTTGATCGGGAAATATTTCGAAGGTGTTATTCCAGGGCAGGGCGATCTTTCCGAAGCTGATCGTGAGATCGCGGCACAGGCGTCTACTTTAGGGTCGCGTGTGGAAGAATTGGTGCGGCAATACAAGGTTGATGCGGCCATCGATCAGATCATGGAGCTGATTCGGGTTGTCAATAAGTATATGGAAGTGCAAGCTCCCTGGAAATTGGCAAAGACAGACCTTCCCGCCGCAGGGCGGGTTCTATATGTAGCGACAGAGGCTTTGCGTATTGCGGCGGTATTGTTAAGGGCGGTCATGCCGGACAAAGCAGGAAGGGTGCTGGAAATCCTGGGCGTTCAGGCTTCAGGCTTAGTTTGGGGCGGCCTTGAAAGCGGCGTCAAGCTTCCCATCTTTCCACCATTGTTCCCACGAATTGAATTGGAGAAGGTATGATTGATACAATCAAATGGACAGGTCATTCTGTCAGGATCATTGATCAGACTCAGCTTCCGAATAAATTGATCTATCTGGATTGTCGAAAGGTCGAGACTTTATGGGGCGCGATCAAAACGCTGAAAGTACGCGGAGCCCCGGCCTTGGGGATTGCTGCTGCCTATGGAGTTGTTTTAGGGATCCGGGATTATCAAGGGACAGATACAGCTGCGTTTGTACGCCGGGTGTGTGAGTTGTGCGACTATATTGGAGGGTCGCGTCCAACGGCCGTTAATTTGTTCAATGCGCTCGCCCAGATGCGCGGCCTTGTTTTGTATAATCCTGACAAGACGGTGGCTATTCTCAAGGCTGTTCTTGAGGCCGAAGCGAATGCGATCTACGAAGAAGACCGTGCCGTGTGCCGTGCCATGGGGCAGTATGGCGCCGGGCTTATTCATTCCAGGGATACCGTAATGACGATCTGTAATGCCGGGGCATTGGCTACGGCTGATTATGGCACAGCCTTGGGCGTGATGTATGCCGCCAAAGCGGCGGGGAAGAAATTCAAGGTATATTCTCTGGAAACTCGTCCGTTGTTGCAGGGGGCACGTTTAACAGCGTGGGAGTTGCAAAAGAACAAGATTGATGTCACGTTGATCTGCGATAATATGGCGGCGACGGTTATGCGGGATAAAGGGGTAGACATCATCTTTACAGGTGCCGACCGGATTGCGTCGAATGGCGATACGGCTAATAAGATCGGAACGTATATGCTGGCGGTCCTGGCTAAGTATCATAAAGTTCCTTTTTATGTTGTTGCCCCGAAAACCACCTTTGATCTGAAAATCAAATCCGGCAAGGACATCCCTATTGAAGAACGTTCAGCAGAAGAAGTCACCAGTTTCGGCTTTCGTCGAACGGCTCCGGAGGGGATTAAGGTGTTTAATCCTTCTTTTGATGTGACGCCGCATGAACTGATCAGCGGGATCATCACGGAGTACGGGATTATTCAGAAACCATTCGCGGCCAGTATTAAACGGGTATTGGCACAGCAGGTTTAGGTTGATGACGGGATCTTGTTATGGGAAAGAGCATTGATCGGTTGGGTGAGTTTGGGTTGATCGATTCAATCAGAAAGTATCAATATCCGTCGTCACGGGTGGTGGAAGGGATCGGGGACGATGCTGCGGTCCTTAAGCTTGATGCCCGGCGATATCAATTATTGACGACGGATATGCTGGTAGAGGGCGTGCATTTCTTGCGGGACGCTTCGGCCCGGCAGGTCGGGCATAAAGCATTGGCGTGTAATATCAGTGATATTGCCGCGATGGGAGGCCTACCGACGCATGCGGTGATATCTCTTGGGTTGCCTTCCGGACTGCCGGCAAGGTATGTGTCGCAGTTGTATGAGGGGATGTCGGCGCTTGCGCGGAAGTTTGACGTGAGCATTGTGGGTGGTGATACGGTTAGAGCAGATACACTGGTTATCAATATTGCTCTTTTAGGTGAGGTAGAGAAAAAACATTTGGTATTGCGTCGCGGGGCATGTCCAGGTGATGTGATCTTTGTTACTGGGCCGCTGGGAAATACCTTACATTCCGGACGGCATTTGACTTTCTTGCCCCGGGTGAAAGAGGCGCGGTTCCTTGTGGAGAATTATAAGCCATCGGCCATGATGGATATTTCTGATGGGCTTGCGGGAGATCTTGGGCATCTTCTGAAAGCCAGCAGGGTTGGTGCGGTGATCGATGAGATCAGGATTCCCCTTAATCCTGGAGCTGGATTGAACTCGGCATTGAGTGGCGGTGAAGATTTTGAGTTGCTGTTTACATTGCCAGCGGCACGCGCACATTCATTGGCCTGCAGTGCAGCCGGGAAGAAAGGGTTCTCGTTTATTCAAGTGGGGGTTATTATTAAAGGTCCTGCCAGGATCAGTCTCAGGGATAGGCAGGGAGTCCTGAAGACAATATCAGCGTCGGGGTATAAGCACTTTTAAGAGATGGAGCTGACTAATTTCCTTTCCAACAGTTATGAGGAAACCCTGGCGATCGGCGCGCGGTTCGCTCAAGCGTTGAAGCCTTCGGATGTTATCTGTTTGTTCGGAGATCTTGGCGCAGGCAAGACGGCTTTTGTGAAGGGAATAGCTAAGGGCTTGGGCTTGGATCCTTTGAAAGTGCATAGCCCAACGTTTACGTTAATGAATATTTATGATGGAAAGATGCCATTATATCATTTTGATCTTTATCGTATTCAGGCCGAGGATCTTTTCGGGCTTGGATATGAAGAGTATTTTTATGGCAGGGGCGTTGCGGCCGTAGAGTGGTCGGAACGGCTGGAAGATCTTATTCCAGACAATTACTGGAAGGTTGAGCTTCGTCATGCCGGTGAAGACAGGCGGTGTATCAGTATATCGTATTTTGGTGCCATTCAGGCAGAGCGGTTGAAATTATTAAAAGGTGATTAAGTATGAAAATACTCGCCGTCGATACCTCAACCAAGCATTTGAGCATCGCTGTTGCCGAGAATGACAGAGTCCTAGTCTTTCGTAATGTTCCGCCCAAGAAGGACCTTTCCCTGTCGATCACTTTTGATATTGAACGCGTGCTGCAGAGGGCGGGTATTTTTCTTCATGATATTGATGCTTATGTTGTTGGGCTTGGGCCGGGCTCTTTTACCAGCCTGAGGGTGGGTCTTTCCATGTTAAAAGCATTTATTATGGTGAATGAACGTTTAGTGGTGGGAGTGTCGAGTCTTGACGTGATCGCGATGAATGTAAAGTCAGACAAACCGGTCCAGGTGTGCGTTTTATCAGATGCCCGGCGGAAGCTTTTTTATGCGTGTCTTTATGAAAGGCATGGGAGTGAGTTAAGGCGCAAGACGGATCATGTATTGAAACCTTTAAGTGAAATACTGCCTCTTTTGTCTGGCGAGGTTATTTTTGTAGGGGATGGGATCTTGCTGGCTCAGGATCTGATCAGGCAGGAGTCTGAGCGTCATTCCACTTTTAGCGCAGCCTTTGAGCCTGAGAAGAATTGGCTGCCTCAAGCGAAAGAACTGGCCCGGTTAGGCTGGCTCAGGCTGGCCAAGAAAGATGTAGATAATATAGAAACGATCACTCCACTTTATTTGTATCCGGAAGATTGTCAGGTGCAGAAAAAATCATTTGAGAGCGTATAGCGTGAAGGGATCCCCCACTAATATATCAGGTGCCTGGGTTGAAATAGATCTTACGGCTTTGCGGTATAATTTTTGCGTGGCCAAGGATATTTCCCGTGCTTTGCTTGAGCCGCGCTTTAACCGGAATGTGGATGTGCTTTCTGTCGTTAAGGCAGATTCGTATGGCCATGGTATGCCGGAGGTTGTGCGTTCGATCGCCAGGGAGGGGGGAAAGTTCTTTGCTGTTTCCAATATCAATGAAGCGGTTACTTTACGCGCATCAGGCTGTCGGGATCGTATTCTTGTTTTTGAAGCGACTTTCATTGAAACGGCGCGCGATATGGTGCAATACTCTTTGACGCCGGCCTTGTGTACTCTTGAGATGGCGCGCGCGTTAAATGCAGAGGCCAAGAAAGCAAAGGTTCTGATGCCTGTGCATATTAAGGTTGACTCAGGAATGGGGCGGTTAGGGGTATGGCATGAAGATATCCTTCTCTTTGTTAGTAAAATATTGAAGTTGGATCACGTTTATATTGAAGGGTTCCTGACACATTTTCCTCTAGCAGATTCGGATCGCGCGTATACAGAGCGTCAGAGTGAGCTCTTTGCCTATGCCGTTGCGGACCTTATTAAAGAAGGAGTGCCATTCAAATATCTCCATGCCGCGAATAGTATGGGGTTGGCGGGATACAAGAATCGTTATTTTAATTTAACCCGTCCGGGTGTGATGCTTTATGGCCTGTATCCAGACAAAAGCCTGGTGGGGAAGATTGACTTGAAACCTGTGATGAGCGTAAAAACAAGAGTACTACTGGTTAAAACTATTCATGGCGGCCGGGGCATAAGTTATGGGCATACCCTTAGGGTAAAAAAAGATACGCCGGTTGCCGTTCTGGCGATCGGGTATAGTGACGGTTATTTTCGTGCCTTATCGAATAAGGGAAGCATTCTTCTTAACGGAGTATTATGTCCCATCATGGGGCGGGTGACTATGGATCAGCTCATGGTGGATATTTCTTTAGCCGGCAGGGTCAAGGTCGGTGACACCGCTGTTGTTCTAGGTAGGCAGAAGAAGGGATGTATTTCTGCGGAGCAGATCGCGGCTTGGGCAGGAACGATCAATTATGAAGTAACGTGTAATATGGGCAATCGCCTGCCCCGGATTTTTATGTAAAGGTCAGAATAACTTTCTCGCTGAATAAATTCCTGCTCCGACAAATAATATTGGCGCAACCCATGCGGCAAGTAAAGGGGGAAGAACGCCGCCTTTTCCTAAAGCCAGGCCAACGGCATTAACGACATAGAATAGAAATCCGATCACTAAAGCAATACCAACGGAAGCAAAAGTAAGGCCTTTACGCCGTCCGGAAGCAAGTGCGAAGGGCAGCCCTGCGAAGATGATAACGATACAGGCAAAAGGGTAAGCGATCTTTTGATGGAGGTCAACTTTTAGTCCGTTCAAAGCCGCAACGGCTCCGCTGCCTTTAAAACGTTTAATATAAGCTTTCAGTCCCCGAATGTTCATGGTGGATACGCTATTGCGCTGTTTCAGCATATCCTCCGGGCTTTCATGAATATCCAATGTTTTATCTTTGAAGAATTGAACATTCCCGGTTGAAGATAGGTCAAAAGGGTCGTATTTTGAGATCTGACAATTGGTGAACTTCCAGCCGGATCCGGTCCATTCGCCTTTGAGGGCCACGATTTTTTCGGTCATTTGTTGGTTGTCGTTTTGTCCGATGATCGTAATGCCTTCGAGAGTTTTGGTTGAAGGATCGAATTGATCGATGAAAAACAGGCGGTTGTTGAGGCCGTAGAAGAACAGGTGTTTGATTGGGGGAGCTTTTGTCTTTCGTTTGCTGGCTTCAAGTTTGATTTTCTCCTGTTTGATCTCTTGTGACATAGATAATGATTGCGGAACAAATTTCTCATTGACCAGAAAGACGAGAGCGGCAGCGACGATACCGAAAATAATAGCCGGGCGGGTGATCATCCAGAAATTCAGGCCACTGGCGCGCAGGGCAATGATCTCATTGTTATTGTTCAGGTTGCTGTAGGTAAAGAGAGAAGCCAGCAGGCATGCGATCGGTGCTGTTTGCACAAAAATAATAGGGAAGAAAGATCCGTAATAACTGGCAACGGTTTGCCAGGGGACTTTATTGGAAATAAAATCTTCCAGGTGTGTGGCCAGGTCGATCAGGATATAAAGAAAACAGAATATCAGAATGGTCGAAAGGAATATTTGTACGACTGACCGAGTGATGTAATTATCTAGGATGCGCATAATTTATAATTCAGGATGAGTACAATGATCCCACCGACGATGTTGGGAAACCACATGATCAAGTCCGGCCGGACCAGCCCCTGGCCCGCGAGGGCCTGGCAGCCGACAGATAAAAGATAATACGGCGCGGCGAAGATAATGGCAAGAAGAAGATTGGCTGTTTTTTGACGACGATGTGTAATAACGGCGACCGGAAATCCGAGCAATATGAAAATGAGCGGCGCGAAAGCCCAGCTGATCTTGCGGTGATATTCGCTGATCAGCGGATTGGCATTGATCCCCATGCGCTGGTATTCGCCGATCTCGGTCTGTAGTTCCTTGAGCGTCATGCCTTTCGGCTTCTTGGTGACTTTCCCTTGTTTCTTGGACAGGTCTAGGGTCATGAAGGATTGTTTGAAATTAAGTTTGTAGTAATTGTTCGGATTACGCAGGTCGGGTTCATCCGAGGTTCCATCGATCAGTTTGAGCAGGATCTTTTGTTGGCCGGGGACAGGGGTGAATTCACCTTCTTTAGAAACAATAGTGCGTGTCGGCTTTCCTTCCTGAGGCTGGTAGATACGGACATTGAACAGATGATTTCGTTCGATCTTGTAAATAAAAATAACGAATCCGCTGAAATCATCAATGAAGGTTCCGGCTTCGAGGATCGCTGTTGGATTCTTGGTGCCGGTTTCATGGAGAAGTTCTCTTTGGGCATGATAGGCCCGAGGGATAACCCTGTCGTTCAACAGCAGTAAGGATAGCGAGAAAAGGATCCCAATGGCTACCAAAGGGGCCAGGAGCCTCTGGAGAGGAATGCCGCTGGCACGGATGGCAATAATCTCATTATCTGATGATAAGCGTCCAAAAGTAAGGATAACAGCGGACAGGGCCGCAATAGGCAGTGTGTAGCCCAGCAAGACAGGGATATTGTAGAGCATGACCATAATGACCGATGAGATACTGACGCCTTTATTGATCACTTTATTAGCTAGCTGGGGCAGGTAGCCCAGAAGAAAGACGAAGGTAAGGACTCCAACGGCGATCGCGAAGGGGACAACGCATTCTTTTAAAATGTAATTACGTAATATTCGCATCATGTCCTAAGCTGCCGATAACGCGATGAGTTTAACCTTCGCGGCACCGGCTTGTTTCAGGGTTTTTGCTGCTTCGCTGGCAGTGGCCCCTGTTGTTAACAGATCGTCGACGAGAATAATTTCTTTGTTTTTAATGATTGAAGAGTTTTCTATTTTAAAAGCGCCCTGAATGTTTGTCCAGCGTTCTTTTCGACGCAAGTCGCTTTGGCGCGGCGTTAGCAACATTTTCGTAAGTATATTAATATTAACAGGAATATGAAATATATCAGAAACGATTTCTGCCAGAAGTTCAGACTGATTATAACTGCGCTCACGAAATCGGACAGGGTGAATGGGGATCGGGAGCAGTAGGTCGGCTCTTAATTCCAGAGAATGGCGTTCAGCAAAGGTGTTGGCAATGGTGTGGAAGGTCTTACGCAGGGAAGTTTTGTTATGGAATTTAAACGAGCGTATCAGTTCTGTCATGGGAGGCTGATAACGGGTGAAGACCCAGGCATCATCAAAGTCGGGGTATTGCTGGATACAATCAGGGCACAGGCCTTGTTCATTGGAGCGATTGATATGACGGGAACAGCGCAGGCAGAATGGTGGATGGTTATAAGGGATCGTTGTCAGGCATTGTTGGCATAAGGGTTGTTCAGCGGTAGAAGGGTCGTAGGCACCGCATAAGGCGCAGTTCAGAGGAAAGAGCAGATCCGTAAAGCCGTGGAGTATTTCTTTAAACATAATGAAGAATAGCAGGTGTTTGATTTTTTGTCAAAATAATGTAGCGGTGATGAGGTTTAAGATAATCAATTAATTGTTATGTTTTTGTCAAAAAGACAATACAATGAGAAAAAAGGAGATAAATCATGAAAAAAATTTATCAATGTATTTGTATAAGTATGTTATTTGTTGTTGGGATCGCCAGTTGTTTTTTGTCTGCATCTGTTTGGGCTTATAATAATGATCCGTCGGTTGAGTCCGATGTGCGGGGGGCATATCTTGCTCAGCAGTCCAGGTATTTTGTTGCAGCTCCTGTAGCGGAAAAGAAGCATTCTTTTGATTTGGGATATGAGTTATATAATTATAAATATGAAGAAACAGTTAAGGGTTCGGAGTTCATGAATACGAAGGGTAATTATTCAGGATATGCGTTGGATTATGTGTATCGTCCCGGGGCTAGCAGTTATTATGGAGAGTATATTGATGAATATCGGCTGCAAGCAAGAGTGGCGTTTGGAGACGTTGATTATACTGGTAGCGGTACGTATAAAGGTCTTGAAGATTATATGTTTGAATTGAGAGGTTTGTTGGCTAAGAGTTATGATGTTGGTGGTATGGCGACAGTCGTTCCTTACGTGGGAGTTGGATTCAGGTATTTGAATAATGGGGCGGAAGAAATGCCGGCCAACGCCACGACCTATTCGGGGTATAATCGTGAGTCCAGATATGTTTATTTACCGCTGGGGGCGGATTTACGGACAAGGGTTAATGGCGGGTGGGACCTTTCCATGAATTTGGAATATGATCATTTTATTGATGGTGAGCAGCAAAGTCATTTGGAGGATCAGAGGGATATTTCAGGCAATGACCCGGGATATTCCAATCTTGTGAATGAACAGAATAAAGGCTTTGGTTTGCGTGGAGCAGTGAAGCTGTCTAAAGATATAAGTAAACGTGTAAATTTATTTATTGAGCCTTTTTTCAGGTATTGGGATATTGAGGATTCAAAATTCACGCCGTTTGTAATCAATGGGGTTACGCAATGTGATGCAACGGGTTGTTACGGCGGTGTTGAGCCGAGTAATGTCACGAAAGAGATCGGGCTTAAAATGGGTGTTGGATTTTAAGGAGGGTTATGAGAATGATACGTTCTACGATTGTCATAATATTGGCAGGAATGTTGCTGTTTTGTCCTTTGGCCATGGCATTAACATCGTTTCCGTCGGAAGATATACAGGTGTTGGACCTGAAAGCTATTGCGGCATTAACGGATGAGAAACTGGTTGAGAATTATATTGATATGCTTTCCGAGATCGAAGCTTCCCGAGCGTTTCATACGACGAGTGGATTCACGTTGAAGGAGTATAATAAATATAAAGAATTAATCAAGTATCGTTTGTCTCTTTTATTTGAGATCAACCGTCGAAAGCTGGAGATCCCTTCAGCCTTATATTAATCCAGGAGTTGGTATGTTGACCATATCGGTTGCAGATTGCAGGAAAAGGCTGTTTGAGCTTATTAAATCACAGGCATTCTTTCGTGGGAATTTCACATTGTCTTCGGGGAAGAAAAGCAATTATTATCTGGATGCCCGTCTGGTGACTCTTTCGGCGGAGGGGGCTTTTCTTTGCGGAAAACTGATGAGGGCGATGGTCCAGGACAAGGCTCCGACCGCGATCGGTGGACCGACGCTTGGCGCAGATCCCATGGTGGGCGCGATAGGTGCCGTCAGTTTTCTGGAAGGCGCGCCGGTTAAAACATTCATTATCCGTAAGGAATCTAAAAGCCATGGCAAAGGCAGAATGGTGGAGGGGCCTGAATTAACAGCTGCTGATCGTATTGTGGTGATCGATGATGTCGCCACAACAGGGAAAGCTTTTATTCATTCGATCGACGCGTTGGCACAGGACGGATTAAAACCTGTAGTCTGTGTTTGTATTATAGACCGGCAGGATGGGGCCAGGGAAGCCGTTGCGGCGCAGGGCGTGGAAATGATCTCTTTATTTACGGCTTCAGAATTTTTAAAGGATTAAGCGAGATAATGAAAAAGATCATCCTGGCATCGGCATCGCCTCAGCGTAAAGTATTGATGAAACTTTTGAAGGTGCCTTTTACTGTGCGGCGGTCGACAGCAGAGGAGAGGGGGACGATCTCTACAACTGTTTCTGACCTGGTGAAAGATAATGCGCTCTTGAAAGCGATCGATATTGCTGAAAGAGTGAAGGAGCCTTCGATCGTTATTGGAGCCGATACGGTTGTTTATGCCAAGTCACGCCTGGTGATCAAGCCCAAAGATCTTGCCGAAGCCAAGAAAAACTTGAAAATGCTGATGTCTGAGCCTCATTGGGTTTATACAGGCCTTGCGGTGATCGACACGCAAGACAAGACGGTCCTTGTTGATCACGACAAGACCAAAGTTTTCATGAATGAAATGACGGATGAGGAGATCGATCGGTATCATCAGGATGTTTCGCCGCTGGATAAAGCCGGTGGGTTTGATATTGAAGGGCGCGGCGGCGTTTTTATTCCGAGGATCGAAGGTTGTTATTTTAATGTGGTAGGACTTCCTCTTGCCAAGCTGGCGCAGATGTTGAAGAAGTTTGGAGTTCATGTTTTAACACTGGTGATGGCGGTTTCTTTGTATGGGTGCAGCGGGTTATCGACCAACTTTAATACGGCAACGGGTTCTCAGGAAACTTCACTGTATTCAACGGAGAGAGAACAGGAGATCGGGGCATCGGTAGCCAGGGATTTGGAGAACGAATATAATCTTGTTGAAGATATGGCGGTGAATGAGCGGGTGGAGAGGATTACCCGAAAGATCAGCGCTGTTTGTGATCGTCAAGAACTTGTTTATATCGCTAAGGTACTGGAAGAGAAAAAACCGACGGAAGATCCTCTTGTGAATGCTTTTGCGTTGCCAGGCGGTTATGTATACGTATTTAAGGGGCTTTTGGATCGGATCAAAGATGATGATCAGTTGGCAGCGGTGATCGCTCATGAGATCGGGCATGTGACTGCACGGCACAGCATTAAACGCCTGCAAGCTTCGTATGGCAGTATGGTGGCTCTTTTAGCGGCAATGCAGGTTAATAGTGCCGTGGCCGGAGGGGTAAGTGCGGCGACCATGGCGATGTTTTTTGATTATTCACAGGAAGATGAGTTGCAGGCAGATGCTTTGGGCTTGAAATATATGAAGGCTGCCGGGTATAAACCAGCAGGGGTTGTCAGTATGCTGGAAATTTTGCAGGAGTACGATCGTCAGCAGCCTCCTCGTCCGAAATTGAATGCCCGGACGCATCCTTTTATTCATCAACGTATTGCGGCTGTGAATCGAGAGATCCATCAGGAGTTGACTTTTCGTGATTATGTGCGAATGACCGGAGAGCGTGAGGGGTATGGTCAATAGGTTAAGGATATCAGCTTTGTGCATGGGGAGTATCTTTTTTGCTTCATATTCTGTTGCACAACAGGATCTGAACTACAAGGTTTGTTATAAAGATGTCTGTTTCAAGACTGAGGTTATGAGTACACCGGCTCAGCGTGAGCAGGGGCTTATGTTCCGGGAAACGTTACCAGAGAAGCAGGCATTGTTATTTGAATTTGAAGCTAATGGACGGTTTGCGTTCTGGATGAAGAATGTGAAGTTCCCGATCGATATGATCTGGATCGACGAGAACAAGACTATTGTTCATATTGAAGCCAATGTTCCTCCCTGCCAGAAAGATCCCTGCCAGGTTTATGTGCCAGCTGTTTATGCCAGATATGTTCTTGAGATTCCTGCGGGAGCGGCGAAGGATGCGGATATGCAGCCAGGCGGGCAGTTCAGCTTTGAAATAAACTCCCTTATCAAAAAGAATTAGTTGTGTTGATGGCCACGAGTGCCGTCGTTGATCCTGTCTTATTGATGATCCCTAAATAAGGAGATGCCGGTGGAGTGCTGAAAGTGGCAACACCTGTATTATCCAGATTCATATAAAGATAATTAGCTGTATTTTTTGTTGAACGAGCCCACCAGCTTACAGATGTATCTGAAGATAGAGGCCCATTATGATAGTACTCAAATTTTGAGTCAGCCGCTACGGAGATGCCTAATTCAAATGAAGTTTTGCAGGATGAAAAGTTGTCCATAATGTTATAGCAGGCGAGTGAAGCTCTTTTAAGGGTGCCCAGGAGCGTCATAGCTTCAGCGCTTTCGGCCGCGGTAGTTTGTGCTGTTAAACGCGGTAAAGCCAGCGAGGCCAGAACGCCGAGAATAACAATGACAATAATGATCTCAATAAGTGTAAAGCCTTTACTCATCATATTTCCTCAGTAGGTGTATGCAGTTGCCAAATAGTCCTTCAGCGGTTTCCATCAGTGTTTCTGACAGTGTCGGGTGAGGGTGTATAGTGTGCGCCAGTGCTTCAGCTGTCATTTTTGTTTCTATGGCTAGAGAGCCTTCAGCGATCAGGTCTCCTGCATTTATACCGACGATGCCAACACCTAGAATGCATTTGGTTTGCGTGTCCGCGATCACTTTAGTGATGCCATCTGTACGATCAAGCGTAAGAGCCCTGCCTGAAGCTCCCCAGGGGAATTTGAAAACTGTAACGGCTATATTTTTTTGTTTGGCTTCGGCCTCTGTTAAGCCTGCCCAGGCAAGTTCCGGATTTGTAAAAATAACAGCCGGTATAGCTTTAGGGGTGAAGGTAGCCTTGCGGCCGGCGATCGCTTGAACTGCGACTTTTGCTTCGGAAGAAGCTTTATGCGCCAGCATAGGCTGACCGGTGATATCGCCGATAGCGTAAATATGGGGATCTGTTGTCTGACGAGTCGAATTGACCTCAATAAAGTTTTGGGTGTTAAGTGTTATTTGAGTATGTTCGATCCCGAGACCTCTTGTATTAGGCTGTCTGCCGATTGAAGAGAGGACCTGTGAGTAGGTTTCCGAGAATGTTTTTCCTTCGGTGTCCTGGAAAGCAATAAGAATACCGCCAGGGGTTTCTGCGGCACTGATCACTCTTGTGCCGGTTAATATTTTTGCAAAGGTTCTTTTAAGGCGGCGCAGGAGTATTTCAGCCAGATCCTGGTCGACTCCGCCTAGCAATTGGGGTAGAGCTTCGACAATAGACACTTTTGTTCCGAGCGCCGCGTAAGCACTGCCTAATTCAAGCCCGATATACCCACCGCCGATAACGAGCATTGTTTCTGGAATAAGGGGTAAGGCCAGTGCATCGGTTGAATCCCATATGCGTGGCGACTTAGGGAGCCCGGGAAGTTGAATTGGGCTTGAACCTATGGCCAGAATGGCTTTGTCGAATGTCAGCTTGTCTGTTGATCCATCAGTCATGACAATGTTCATGGAATTAGAGCCGGTGAATTTGGCTTCACCCTGGATGTAAGAGATCTTGCGTGCTTTGGTGAGTTGGCCCAAGCCGCCGGTCAGTTTGCGAATAACCGTTTCTTTCCATGTACGGAGTTTATCTATGTTCAGTTGAGGTTCAGAAAATGTGATGCCAATATTTCTTGCTTCATGAGATTCAGTAATGATCCTGGCCGCGTGTAGTAATGCCTTGGAGGGGATACAGCCCTCATAAAGACATGTTCCGCCGGGGTTCGCTTTTTTATCGATCAACGTTACGGAAAGGCCGAGGTCGGCCGCGTGAAAAGCGGCAGTATATCCGCCGGGGCCTGCTCCGATGATGGCCAACTGTGTGTGTTTGGGCATATTCTTGCTTAAATTAGAAAATATTAATAAATAATAATTATAGTAACATTTTTTATGAGGATAGACAGGATTTTTGTAACTTATCATGCTTATCATGCTGAAAGCCAATTCTGCCATGATGGGTAGGATGCATATATTAGTGTAGAAGAAGTGGTTCGACGCGTTCGCTTTGGCTCGCTTGCTCACTACTAGTAGGAATAAATAATGCGGAAGGAGGGA
>DYOU01000159.1 GCA_020720365.1 Candidatus Elulimicrobium sp. | reverse complement strand
GTCGCCGGGAACGTAGAAGTCACCGGCGCTGCGCGGCTTTATCGCGCAGCGTCCGGTGGACTGCCGGGTTAGCTTTCTGTTTGGTCACTGTGGAAGCTCTCGTAAATTTCCTTGACGGTCTTTCCATTGAATGTCCAGTGAGGCGATGGTTGCAATGGATAGTCCTCGGCGAGCCCAAGCATCTTGCGGGTTGCTGCCGTGAGTGAAGAAGCGATGCCGCTGAAGTCGACCTTTTTCTCGCCGACAATGGTGCATTGATGCACTCCGTCTTTGGAGATGAGAATGCTTCCGTTCGGAATTCCAAGCTCGTGGAAGTTCATCGGGGGGCGCATGCTTCTCTTCAACGCCTGTGCAGATTGCTTATCAGCGGAGGGAATGTCTGATTCGATTGTTTGTTCAAACTGCTGGGTAATGTCGTCCACTTTAAGCAACTGCAAGACCGCGATTACGCGCTCTGGTTCAAGTTTGAAAAATTCTCGATTTGGATTGATCCGTGTCATTCCGAACGCAAGGTGCAATGCCTTTTCAACTTCCGCAGCGTCTTTGACTTTGCATGCAAAGGCGCAGTCGAATGGAACTGGCACTCCCGTGCTATAGAGCTGTTTCATTCGCTCTTCGACTTCGAGCTGCGTGGTTTTTCCGATCTTCACGAGCCCGGCCATTGCTGGGTTTGTGAGAACGTAAACGATCTGAACAGGTTTGTCGGCCATGGCGGATATTGAAGAAAGCTAACGTGCGGATAACTTGCGCCGGGCCACAAGCGACCGCAAACAGAACGCAGCCTTCCCGGCGTCAAGTTTATTGGCTGTTATGCTTTTTTTCAGATACTGTCTTATTGTCTATTTGTGCTTGGCTACAAAATGACTGCCAAATACAGAATAATGTTATGCAATGTTGCCTTTCTTTAACAATTCTTTTTCGTTTTTCAAAGCGTGACCAATGATAAGCATATTCCCATTATTGTCTTTGATACGAAAATCTCTACTTCCGTAGTCTCTATCGCTAAGATCACCTACAAATTCAATATCTTTAGATTTGAATTCATTGTAAATATTATCAGCATTATCAACGTGAATAAAACACACACCGCTACCCGCAAACTCTTTACGACCCTCACCAAATTCAATAACAACATCACCACGCCTAACCGAACAATATACTGGATTTTCCCATATTAAACTCACCTCAAATCCCAGTTTATTTTGGTAAAACTTGGCTGTTTCCCTCACATTCTGTACTGGTAATATTACAGTTGTATCTAAAAAGTTTTTTTCCATTTTGGGTGTCTCCTATTTATTAGATTGAATGCATAACGACCAGCATGAGGGGCGGCGGCCACTGAACTTGATTCGAAGAGAGTTGC
>DYOU01000059.1:1559-7232 GCA_020720365.1 Candidatus Elulimicrobium sp. | reverse complement strand
TAATATTACTGGTGTGTCTTTTCAAGGTTCAATGTCCAATTACGAGGTCTGTAGTGTGTCAATGTAATAAATTGATTGGAATTTACTAACCGGACATTTATACTTTTAGCATAATTCTATCTGCTGTTTGCCGATTCAATAGATAAAGGAGAAACTTATGATTCCAAACGGTCAAAATGATTTAGAAGCAAGTGTTCCCTCTGAGCAGCTTGAAAAATCGCTTATGAATATCGCCACCGAAAGTTGGCGTTTTTCAAGGTTGTTCGCTCGTCTTGTTGGGAAACTTGATGCTGGTGAAGCCAGTCGATATGTCAATCAACATCGGTATTTCCATAAAATGCTTGAAGAAAACATGAGTGCTGCGGGAATGAAACTTGTGAATGTTGAAGGCCAGACATTTGACCCAGGCATTGCCGCGTCAGCACTTAATATTGCCGATTTTGGCCCAGATGACCAGTTGCTGGTCGATCAGATGCTTGAGCCAATAATCATGGGGCCAGAGGGTTTGAAAAAATCAGGGACAATAATGCTACGGAAGGTGCAATTATGAAATATGTTGGAATTGATCTCGGCACCACTAACAGTGCTATTTGTTCGTATGATGGAGAAAATATTCATCTTTACAAAAGCCCTGAACAAAATGATGTTACTCCTTCGGCAATATTTATTGATCGGCGAGGGAATAAGTATCTTGGCCTGCGTGCTTATGATAATGCTGCTAAAAACCCAGATAATGCGGCAACAAAATTTAAGCGGATGATGGGAACCAGTACCCCCATAAAGTTGTCTGCTGTTAATTTGGTTATGACCCCGGAAGAATGCTCGGCAGAGATTTTGAAAGTCTGCTTTGGTTACCTGCCGGAAGAAATTAGAAATAATCCTGATACTGGAACGGTGATCACTGTACCGGCCGCTTTTAACCAAATGCAAAAAGACGCAACAATGGCAGCGGCTGAGATGGCAGGAATTGGCAAGGTCGCCTTAATGCAGGAACCGGTGGCTGCTGTAATGAGTGTGATGCGACAACACAAGGGCGATGGTATATTCATGATTTATGATCTTGGTGGCGGAACGCTTGATATTGCCATCGCTGAGAGTATAGCTGGGAAGGTTCGCGTGCAAGCACATGGAGGTATTGCCATGTGTGGTGGTACGGATTTTGATCGGATGCTCCTGGACAATACTGTCAAGCCTTGGCTTTTTGATAAGTTTAACTTACCTGATGATTTCACGATTAACCCCAAGTATAAGGCTACGATCCGTTTAGCTCTATGGGCTGTCGAGAAAGCCAAGATAGAACTTTCAGTAAAGGATGAAGCGATTATATCTGTTCCTGAGTACGGAGATAAAGATGAATCTGGCGAAGAAATATATCTTGATATTGAGTTAAATCGTGCGACTTTGGATGAGTTGATTGCGGAAAAGTTACAAGATTCTATTCAATCTGCCAGAGAGACAATGGAAAAAGCCAGTCTCAATCCGAATGATATCGAGAGAATAGTCTTTATTGGCGGCCCTACCCATTACAAGCCTCTATGCGATAAAGTTGCCTTTGAGCTGGGTATTGCCGCTTCAGCTGATGTTAATCCTATGACCGCTGTGGCAGAAGGGGCGGCTGTGTTTGCCGAATCTATTGATTGGGATTCTCAAAGTCGGGGGCGAAAGAATTCCAGAGGGACACTCGGAACCAATGGTCAGCTTGATTTATCTTTTAATTTTATTGCCAGAACACCGTCTGCAAAGGCTAAGGTTGCAGTAAAACTTGGCGGAAAAGAAATTTCTGGAGCTGAGTTTCAAGTCAATAACCTTGATAGTGGGTGGGATTCCGGTCGAATGCCTCTGAAGAATGGTGCTACTGTTGATGTTACCTTAAGCAAGTTAGGCGATAATATCTTTAAGATATTCGTGTTTGATGCAGAAGGGGGGCCTCTGAATATCGGTAATAATAAAATTGTTATAACCAAGACAGCTGCAACCATAGATGCAATTCCAGCGTCGTCATCGATTGGCATCGAGGTTTCTGAGAAGGGACGATCTGAGTTGGTATATCTTGTTCGTGAGGGTGACCCTCTGCCGAAGAAAGGGGTCATACCATTCGAAGCACTTGAATCGGTGAGAGCGAGTTCCATCAATCTTCTGAACTTTAAACTCTGGGAAGGGGAAATCAAAGACCCCGTTACCAGCAATCGTTTTATTGGCGAATTAGTAATTAAGGGTTCTGATTTTGACGAAGGTGTCATCAGTAAAGGTGCTAAATTGATCTGCAATTACGAGGTCAAGGATTCCGGCCAGATCAATCTTGAGATAACAGTTCCCAGTATTGGTGCAGCATTTCCTGGGGATAAAAACTTCTATTCCCGTCAAGAAGGGCAAATCGATTTTCTTAGCGCATCCAAGCAAATTGCTGAAGAGATAGACGATGTCAGGGGCAAGGTTGATTCTATCGCGACCAAGGTTGATGACCCCAAGCTTGACCAGGCCCTTAGAAAATTAGACCAAGCGTCTTCAATTCGAGATGACGAGACTGATCCTGAAACAGCAAAACAGGCTATGGATAATGTCCAGGAGGCTAAAAAACTCCTTGCCGATGTCCGGCAGTCCAACAAGAAGTTAATGCGTCAAATGGATCTTGATTCATGTCTCGGATTTTTTAATGAGGTGGTTCGTCAACATGCCAGAGCAACTGAGGCCAGTGCTTTTGACAATTTGGCTCGAACTGCCCAGCGAGCTATAGATAGTAATGGTGGTGATTTTAAAAATCATCTTAATCAATTGCGACAAAGAAATTTTGAAATTCTATGGCGTCAGGATTGGTTTGTTGTGGATCGTTTTAAGTTGATGGCACAAGAACCTTGGAAATTTATTGATAAAGGACAACATGTCGAACTTGTTGCTCTTGGCGTGGAGGCGATAAAGGCTGACGATATTGAAAAACTTCGTCATATTATGGGGCAACTCTATTCAATTCGGATTTCGTCAGGTGGTGACGACAATATGATTGCATCTACCAATATTGCGAAGGGATAAAATGGCCATTGATGCCTGGTTACCAGTTGCTTTCAAGATTCCTGACGGTGAGCAGATCAGGATTGCCCTTCAGGACGGGCTTGAATGGCAGATATATGAAGCTCGGGGCGGCGGTCGGTTACTGATTGTCAGGTTGCAACTTGCAAAACGATGGTTTGACGCTGGTATTGTCCATCAAAGTCAGATGCATGCATTTAGCTTTGGAGCAGATGAATATTTTTCATTGTCTTCAGGGCTTGACTATATGCTCACTTCAATTGATGATTGCAGATCTCCTGATAATAAAAATGAGGCACTATCCTTTGCGGAATCTTTCCGCATAACCCGTGACATTGATTCAGAAAGCCCTCTCCAAGATGCTATTTATGTCGAAAAGATATCCCGTTTATTGCCTACCTATAGTCTGTCTGCCCGAGTCAATGACGACATTGTATTTGGTACCTGGTTAACAGGAGGTGTGCCTGTCTCTGTGCAATCTTTTCGCCGTCTGCGTTCTTTAATGAGTTGGCTGGGGGCGCCTCATTTGCGTGATGTTGTGGTTAAAGGTGGATTCACGGTTAATGAAAAGATAGTCAGTCAAAAGCCTGTGGCGCAATCCTCACGAGATGAGGATTTACCAGTAAATAATGAGACAGATAGTCTAATACAACAAGTCGCTGAACGGTTTACTCTTGCTGGTCGTCCGGAACTGGAACAGTTTTTTAACGAACATATTGTTGACATTATAGAGAATGATATCCGATACAAGGCCCTCGGCATTGATTTTCCGTCCGCTGTTATTCTGCATGGGCCACCGGGTTGTGGCAAGACTTTTGCCGTTGAGAAGTTGGTCGATTATCTCGGCTGGCCAAGTTTTCAGATCGATTCGTCAAGTGTTGCCAGCCCATATATTCATGACACCAGTAAGAAAATTGCTGAAGTTTTTGACAAGGCGATGCAAAATGCCCCATCTGTTATTGTTATTGATGAGATGGAAGCCTTTCTGGCCGATCGTCAGGCAGGGGGAGGGTCAAGCCATCATCGTGTCGAAGAGGTCGCCGAATTTTTAAGGCGGATACCAGAGGCTATACAAAACCATGTCCTGATTTTGGCTATGACCAACCGGATCGAAATGATTGACCCTGCCATTCAGCGTCGTGGCCGGTTTGATCATGTAATAAAGGTTGATATGGCATCAGAGGAAGAAGTTCTCTCCCTACTCTCAAAATTGGTGTCCGACCTGCCCTGTGAAGACAATGTAGATGTTACAGAACTCGCAAAACAGCTTGCCGGACGACCCTTGTCTGATGTGGCCTTTGCTGTAAGGGAAGGGGCACGATTGGCAGCTCGGGCAGGGAAAGACAAGCTGGACCAAGCCAGCTTGCAACAGGCAATGGGAATAAACGCATCTATGAAAAAGAAAGAGAACTCTTCACGAATAGGGTTTATCTGATGACTGACAATCACTCTTCTGGTATCGATTCTGACAAATCAAACAAGGGGTTTTCGGGGTTTGATTCATTGGTGACCGACAATCTTGATCAAACGATTGCCGATGCCCTGCAGAGTAAACCAGAAAAGAAAGCGCCAACAGCGACAGCATGTACACCTAAGCCGATTGTTTCGCCTCCAGTAATACCACCCCCTTCTACTAAAAAGCAGGGATCTCCATCAGAGACTAAAAAAGAATCAAATTCTTCCTCACCAACACCGCCACTAACACCACCACCAGACTCATCGGAACAGAGATTTAAACCGAATAAAGGCCCCGCTCGTCCTTACCGTCTTGGACGATATATATTTTTGGTCATCTTTTCGTTGATTATATGGGTATGTTTATTTTGGTTTTCCTCGCAAGATACCAAAACCTCACTTTCTTCACACTTACAGGAGCGCGGGAATACCTCACCGACATTATCTCAACCTTTAGTTGCAGAACAAACGGCTACAGTGCCCACTCGAGATACGTCCAACTCGAATTATTCAACAAATAAGAACACTCAACAACAATCAGTTAATCGTTTTGTTGAAGAGAAACCGCCAGTTGGCACCAATAACACATTGAATAGGGATCAAATCAGGTATTGTTTATCAGAAAAAATCCGTCTTGATGGTGCGGAGAAGATTGTTCATGAAAACATTGAAAGAGATGTTGATCAATTTAATAAAATGATAAGTGATTATAATAGTCGATGTGCTGAATTCCGTTATCATCGAGGTTCTATGGAAAATGTTAAAGAAGAAGTTGAGAAGAATAGTGCCACGTTGGTTGAAGAGGGTTGCCTCCGCTTTTCATCAACACATTCTCCTTCTTCTTTAAATTTCACAACAAAAGATACCGCAAAACCATTGCCAAAGAGTCCTGATTTAACAGTCCTTGCCATCCAGCAAAAGTTAAATGCATTAGGTTATGGTGCCGGCCCTGCCGATGGTTTCGTTGGAAGAAAAACAACTGAAGCCATTGAAGACTTTAAACGGGATCATAAGATACAAGGTGATCTGGTTGTCCAAGAACTTCTTCAACTCCTAAACATCACAAATACACAGCGAAATAACGTTTTCATAGAGACCAAGAAAGATGGATCAGATCCTAAGGGTGAACAAAATCTATCTCTGCCTGCTAACGCAAAACTTGACTACACTGGGCATGACTGGGAATGCAAGGCG
>DYOU01000059.1:0-1459 GCA_020720365.1 Candidatus Elulimicrobium sp. | reverse complement strand
CTGGGAATGCAAGGCGGGTTTCAGGAAATCAGGAGATGAATGCAGGCCTGTTGGTCTGCCTGCTAACGCAAAACTTGACTACACTGGGCATGACTGGGAATGCAAGGCGGGTTTCAGGAAATCAGGAGATGAATGCAGGCCTGTTGGTTTTAATTAAATGATCTGCGTTCAAGGAAATTAAGATGGCTTATATTGTATGTTTTAAATGTGGAAATGAAAAAATCAAACCACTGACGGCATGTGGACAATGTGGGGCTATTCCCCAAACATATGGTGAAAAGTCTGTGTCGTTGGTTTTGAGTATATATATTTCTACTAAATCACAGGTCGATCAATTTGCCTCTGAAATTAAAAAAGGACTTCGTATAACAGCATCAGAAGATTTGTATGTCAACTCACGAGAAGTGATGAAGCAGAGGTATCTTATGGAGAAGTATGGAGATGGAGAAGAAAACGATCACGCTCCAAACGCTACATCAAGTCCCTCTCAAACGGCTGCACCTCTCGTAAACCGCAAGATCCCTTTAAGAACCACATTAAGTCCCTATCAATCGGCGCTATCAACGAATCAAGCCCAATCTGTTGTAACAAACATCCCAAGTAGTCAAAAAAAACCAGCTTTACATGAGAACCCGTTTTTTTTATTGGGGGCCACTGTCCATGATGATCGTCAGCATATAGATGATCTGGCCGAAGAAAAAAGTCTTATCCATGACAGTGATATTTACATGAAGGCTGGAGAAGATTTAACAAAACTTCGTAATCGTCTTGCCGTTGAAATGGCCTGGCTGCCTGGTGTTCCACCCGACCAGGTGCCAGTGGCGCTTGGATCATTAAATGATTACTACCTGAAAAATGAAAAAAAATATCCACCGTTAGCCCACGCAAACCTTCTTGCCGATACGATGACGCTACTTTCGCCAACTCTGCCGTTGGCTTTTTGGGTTGAAATTATTGTTGATTTTACAACTATTGTTGACCGAATTGATCTTGCAAAAGTTCTTTCCAAAATCAATAAAGATCGTTCAACGGCAAATTTTCCTATAGTGAAGAGCATTGAACATCTCGAAGAGGAATTCGCAGCACGTTTCCGGTTTTTTAATAAAATACTCCAAGATCTTCTTGATAGTTTTCCAACGAAGCAACTTGTTGTTGTGTTGACAAAAACACTAGAATTAGCAACGGAAAACGGCAAGAAACATGCCCCCTTACTTATTGATGAGCTCGTTGACTATTATGAAATTAAAGCAAATAATTTTCTTCACTCGGAAGCTGAAAATTTAAAGAAACTTATTAAATCTATTGAAAATGTTACCGCATCTCGTAATAAGGATGCTGTTAATCCGTTGATTGAGCAACTGAAAAAAACAGTTAGAAAATGGGATTATGTCGCTCAGCCAATTCAACTCAGCATGAAGGCCAGAGGTCTTAATCATGACTTGAGTTATGAGATCGCCAA
>DYOU01000158.1 GCA_020720365.1 Candidatus Elulimicrobium sp. | reverse complement strand
AAATAGAACTTAAAATGGACTATATCATTGAAGTCGAGAAATGCGACATTGATTATTTGACGGGTGTGTTCAAGCAGCTTCTCGTGATCTTGTTTACGGATTTTGTGAGAACGGTGCAGGTGAAATTCGCCGAAAGTTTCATGGGGATGGAGAAAAAGCCGTTCAGTTGCGAATGCGGTAACATGTGGCGTTTCATCTGGAAGACAAAGGATGCCAAGCCGATGAAGATCACGACAATTTTCTGTGAACTGATATTGGCTCAGATGCAGGTGCAGTGCAAGGATTGCGGGAGGAAGATGTTCATAAGCAGGTTTCTTTTAGGGGTGGACAAGTATAAGATGATGAGCACGATCACGGAGAGGATGTTGGCATTTGTCGGAGTTTTGGCGACATTCCGAGTGTCCGAGAAAATACTAGGGATGTTTGGTGTCGCCTTCAACCGGATGAAGGTGTGGCGCTGCGTCCAGAAGGTCGGGAAGACGATAAGCTTCGATCTCGATCCGAAAGCGCTGCCGAACGGCGAGGCTGACGGCACCGGAATCCCAATCATCGGGATAAAAAAGCGGGGTATGGAGCTGAAAGTGTTCATACAGAAGAAAGTCGGCGGCGGAGTAAGAATCGCCGGTTTGACGATCGGCAAATATGATTCCGGGTGGGACAAGCTGTTCGCTCCTTTGCGTGAGACGATAATGTCGTTCAAGAGTTTTCTGCTGGTAACGGATGGAGATACGAGTATTTTCAAAGGTGTGAAATGTCTGAATGTGATATTGCAGCGTTGCCTATGGCATATTCCACATCAATTGAAACATTGTCTTTGGGCGGACAAGGTAAAAAGAAAATCACCTGACTGGCTGAAAATAATTGGAAAGATATTCGACATAACTGCGATCCGCTCGAAAATGGATGATGCGGAGATCGATGCGGTGCTGAAGGAGAAGCGTGCCCGTCTGGATGAGTTGATATCCTTCTGCGAGACAAAGGAATATCAAAGTTGCGCATCATATCTGCGTAATGCGAAGCCGGATATGTTCTCCGCTCTGGAGAAACGTCTGAATGGCAAGGCGAGTAGCCTTGTGGAGCGAGTCATGAGAACTGTCAACTTGCGCGTGAATGTGGGAAAATGGTCACCCGCTGGAGCACTCAACGCGATGAATCTGCGCTTGGCGCATTACTATAATGATTGGCTTCCAGGAGAATCGGAAATGAGAGGAGTGAAAATACAACGGTTATAATTGTTTATATTGTGTTTTGAGGCAATACACAGTATTGACATTTCCCTGAGATGTGATAAAATATGTGTGTTCGGTGAAACAGAGGCGGCTCTGCAGGGATGCGACCGTCAAGGGATAGCCGGGCTGGACTGCGACGGGAAGTCGCTC
>DYOU01000011.1:26698-36652 GCA_020720365.1 Candidatus Elulimicrobium sp. | reverse complement strand
TGTGTGAAAGAACAAAACAATCTTTCTTGATTTCGCCCCAAGTACGAATGAACCAATTTTTTCCAGAGGATTTCTGATGGTCGGGCCGCCATCTGGTTATTGATAACCAGAGGCGGTCTTTCTTTTTTTAAGAGGGTAAAAGGGATGAAAGAAAATATTTTTTCAGGGGTTGTCTGGCATTCTATAAGCAATGAAGAAGTTCTTGAACGGTTACAGACATCCCTTGAATCCGGACTTGATTTGCCGGAGGTTGAGAAGCGACAGAAGGAGTGGGGATTGAATGTCGTTACACCTAAGAAAGCAACGCCGTTATGGATGCGTTATCACGTTCGATGGTGACGCCGGTTATAGTGATAAGGAATGCTACTCGGCAGAAGATCGCTTCAGAGCAGGCTTATGAAGTTTCAGGGACAGGGTATGTTACGGAAGGTGTATTTCAGCGTAAGGGAGATAAGGTTCCAGTCACTGTTCTTGGGACAGGTGCTTTAAGAGAAGTATTGACAGCAGGGTTAGTCTGTAATGACAGTCGTTTGGTTGTCATTAATGGTCTAAATCAGATCGAGGGGGATCCAACTGAAGGCGCTCTTCTTGTTTCAGCAGAGAAAGCAGAAAGAAGTTTAGGGGTTCAATTAAGACGGTTTTCAAGAATGGATACGATCTCGTTTGAATCTGAATACCAGTATATGGCGACGTTGCATAACGCAGATGATGGTGGGCAGATCGTTTATTTAAAAGGCTCGGTTGAGCAGATAATAATCCGCTGTTCAGAGGAAATGGATGCGACAGGGGGTAGTGTTCCGATTGATCGTTTACGTATTCAGAGGCAGGTGCAGGAGTCGGCTTCACGAGGGTTAAGGGTGTTGGCATTTGCCAGGCTTGATATCGACGGACGGAGAACGACTCTGAAGCATGAAGATGTTGCCGGCGGGATGTTGTTCTTAGGTTTGCAGGAGATGATCGATCCGCCGCGTCAGGAAGCTATTAACGCAGTTAAGGCGTGCCATGCGGCGGGTATCAGGATCAAGATGATCACGGGAGATCATGTATTAACAGCAACAGCGATCGCGCAACAGTTGGGGATAAAAGCGTATTTGAACAGGGTGGACGCTTCCTTGAAGGCGGTTACTGGTAAAGAACTTGAATTTGTCAGGGAGGAACAGTTACCTGATCTTGTTGAAGAGACAAGTGTTTTTGCCAGAGTGACCCCTGAGCAGAAATTACGATTGGTCAAGGCGCTTCAGAGCCGAGGCTTCATTGTAGCGATGACTGGCGATGGAGTGAATGATGCTCCTGCGCTTAAGCAGGCGAATATTGGGGTTGCTATGGGGCTGAATGGAACGGAGATCGCCAAAGAAGCGGCAGATATGATCTTGACCGATGATAATTTTGCTTCTATTGAAGCGGCTGTTGAAGAAGGGCGAGGGGTTTTTGATAATTTACGTAAATTTATTATTTGGACTATCCCAACCAATTTGGGAGAGTCTTTGGCGGTTGTTGTGGCAATATTTGCAGGGCTTTCGCTGCCCATTCTTCCTGTTCAGCTTTTATGGGTGAATATGACAACAGCCACATGTCTGGGGATGATGCTGGCTTTTGAAATCAGGGAAAAAGATGTAATGAACCGTCCGCCGAGGTCTCCTCAGACGCCTATCCTGACGAAAGGCCTTGTTTTGCGCACTGTTTGGGTGGGGACTTTCTTGGCCTCAGGACTTTTTGGATTGTTTTTTATGAACAGGGCAGGGGAGCTTCTCTGGCAGAGGCCAGGACGGTTGCTGTGAGCATGCTTGTTTTTGGGGAGTTATTTTATTTATTCAATTGCAGGTCTCTTTCAAAGTCGATGTTCAGCCTTGGGGTATTTACGAATCCATGGATTTTTGCGGGTGTTTCTATAATGATCATCCTGCAGGGGTTGTTTATTTATGCTCCTTGGATGAACAAGGCGTTTCATTCTGAACCGGTCAGTTTAGGGGGATTGGTAAGGGTATTTCTTCTTGGGCTACTTCTTTATGTATTAGTTGAAGTTGAGAAATGGATGATTCGGAGAGCGCAGAAGGTATAGGTTTTGAGGGTGTGAGGATAGGATCAATGATGAAAAGGGGTGTTGTATGGATCATGCGATCATTGGGAATTGCACGAGTGCGGCGTTGATAGGTTCAGATGCATCGATAGACTGGCTTTGCCTGCCTTTCTTTGATTCTCCTTCATTGTTCGGGCGTATTCTGGATGAGAACCGCGGGGGGTTCTTTCGTATATCCGCAGAGGCTCCTATAAAAGTTGAGCAGAGTTATGCCTATCATACACCGATCTTAAGGACCCGGTTTGAAACTCGAGAGGGTGTATTTGAAGTCATGGATTATATGCCTCGTTTTCTGACGAGTTCGGGAGATGTTTATTGTCCATCTGAAATTCATCGGAATATTCATCTTATTTCCGGGGCTCCCCGTATCAGGATTGATTTGAAGCCTTGCCCTAATTACGGTTTGGGAGAAGGTCTATTAATAAGTTCCTCTGAGTATATAAAAATAACTTCATCTAAAGGTGAGTATAACAGTTATTACCTTTATTCAGATCTTGATCTGGGAGCCATTGAACGAGGTGAGGTTATTGAGCTTAAGGCTTCGGCATATTGTTTGTTGTCGTACCATGAGAAGCTGGTGTTGATCGATCAGCAGAAAATCTATCTTGAATATGAAAAGACCAAAAGTTACTGGATGGATTGGGTCTATAGAACAAGTGTCACCGAGAAATATAAAGAAATTGTTATTCGGTCAGTACTTACACTGAAATTATTGATGTTTCAGCGGACGGGGGCTGTTATTGCGGCACCGACGACTTCTTTGCCGGAGATCGTTGGTGGCAGTCGTAATTGGGATTATCGTTATTGCTGGGTTCGGGATGCCAGTATGATCGTTGATCTTTATGCCAGGATGGGCCATGTTCATTCAGCAGAGAGGTACATTCAGTTTATACTCGGGAGGATGTTGGTCAAGAATGAAAATATTGGTGTGATGTACGGTATCAATGGGGAACGGCTGATCGATGAAAGGATTTTAGGGCATTTGGATGGTTATCAGGGCTCTCGTCCTGTACGTATCGGGAACGCTGCTTATAGGCAGCGGCAAAATGATGTTTACGGAGAGTTGATCGAGGCGATCTATTCTTATCATGTGGCGAATGCCCGTTATCAGTGTGATTTTGATGAGGAGCTTTGGACGGTTATTCGATCGCTGGCGAATAAAGTTATTTCGGATTGGCGTAGTACGGATTGCGGGATATGGGAACGCCGGGGCTCTGAACATCACTTTGTGCATTCGAAGTTGATGAGCTGGGTGGCCATGGACAGGGCCGCCAAGATCAGTTGTTTTATTGGTAAAGATCAGCACGCGCCGCGCTATCTGGCTGTAGCTGAAGAGATCAAAGCAGATATTCTGGCGAATGGCTGGGATCAATCGTTGAATAGTTTTGTTATGTTTTATGGATCAAGGGATTTTGATGCGTCTAATCTGCTTATGTTGCATTATGGATTTCTCGAGCCGACAGACCCTCGTATCAGAGGAACGGTTGAGGCCGCACAAAAGCATCTGGTTCGTAACGGGCTTGTTATGCGTTATACCGCGGAAGATGAATTTGGAGCACCTGAAAATGCATTTATTGTATGTACTTTCTGGTTGATCAATGCATTGTATTTGACCGGGGAAGAATCGGAGGCCAGGGCTATGTTTGATCGAGCCATTGATCGTGTTAACCGGTTTGGCCTGCTCTCTGAAGATATCGAGCCGGAAACAGGGCGGCTGACGGGTAATTTCCCGCAGGGGTATTCTCATTTGGCCTTGATCCAGAGTGCTTTCCTGCTGGAAAAGAAATATGAATGGAAGAGTGGTGGACGGCTGGCACATTCCCGACGACCACAGGGGGGAGAGGATTTCTTATGAGAAGGATATTCTTTTTTATTTTGCCAATTCTGATCATTGTTGCGGTAGGGTTTACCGTATTTGGCATAGTCCAGGTCGGTATTGAAGAAGAGAAGCTGATGGATGAGCTAAAACGCAAGGCGAGAGTTGTCGCCGAGAGCATGGAGCTGTCGGTTCAGATGGCTCTTGAGACGAATAATATCAGGAATGCGAATTATCTGGTGGAGAAATTTCAGACCAGGGATCGCCTGCAGGGATGCGTTATTTATGATGATGACGGCATTGTGGTGGCTATTACAGAACGATTCTCGGATTGGAATGATAAGCCTAAACCATATCTTACGCATGTGATGAAGGATAAGATCCCGTTCTCAGGTATGGAGCAGTTCAAGGATTATACAGTATACAGCTATGTTTTACCGATCATGAAAGAAGACGGATCTGTTTTGGGGAGTGTAGAAATTATTTATGATACATCATATGTGTTGAACCGCCTGGGAGAGATATGGAAAGGGATCAGTGTTACGTTGATCGTGCTTTTTGTCCTGATTGTGTTAGCTTCTATTATTGTCCTTCGGCAGATGTTTTTATTGCCGGTGATACGCCTTACCGATTGGTTTAAAGGATTCCTGAAGGGTGAGGGGAATCATCGTCATCCTTTGAAGGATGTGGATGAACTTGGCAGCCTGGCCAATGAGGTAGAGCAGGTGGCGTTGAATTTGCGCATCGCGCGTAGAGCGATCGTTAAAGATGCCCAAGTAAAGCTCAATAAGGAAGATGTTTGGACAGAGTTGAAATTGCGTGATTATATCCAGGCCAAGTTGGGGGCAACGACGATGCTGGTTGTGTCCAATCGTGAGCCTTATATGCATATGGTAGATGAAACAACGGGTAAGACCCGTTGTATTCGTCCGGCCAGTGGCGTAGTGACGGCTATTGGGCCGATATTGCGCGCATTGGGGGGGACGTGGATCGCTCATGGGGCCGGGAACGCAGACAGGAAACATGTAAATTCAAAAGATAAGATAGGGGTTCCACCGGAAGATAACCGGTACATTTTGCGGCGGGTTTGGCTGACAAAAGATGAAGAGGAAGAATATTATTATGGCTTCTCTAATGAAGGTTTGTGGCCGTTATGCCATATAACGCATACGCGGCCTTTCTTTAATGAAAAAGATTGGGATACATATCAGAAGGTAAATCAGAAGTTCGCGGATGCCGTGATCGAGGAGCTGCCGGCGGGGCCTGCGGTTGTTTTTATTCAGGATTATCATTTCACTCTTTTGCCTGCGATGATCAAAGCAAAGCGCCCGGACGTGATCGTTGGGCTGTTTTGGCATATCCCCTGGCCTAATCCGGAGGTGTTTTCGGTTTGCCCGTATCAGAAGCAGATATTGAACGGGATGCTGGCGTGTGATCTGATCGGATTCCACGTGCAGTATCATTGTAATAACTTTTTAGATACGGCGAACAGGCTGTTAGAGTGCCGTATTAATACGGAGAAGTTCAGTGTTGTACGCGGAGATCAGGAAACGCTCGTGCGAGCTTTTCCGATCAGTATTGCATTGCCTTCACCAGATGAAATGGTCTCGAATAAAGAGTTGGACAGGCTAAGGGATGAGTACAAACTTCAGGGGAAGATCGTTGCCGTTGGTGTTGACCGTATTGATTATACGAAAGGCATTGGAGAGCGGATACTGGCGATCGATCGTTTTCTTGAGAAGCATCCGGAATTCAGGAATAAATTTGTATTTATTCAGATCGGAGCGCCTAGCCGGACGCATATTAAACGTTATCATGATCTCGGAGGTGAGATTGATGAACTTGTTGAGAAAGTTAACTGGAAGCATTCAGAGGGTGATTATAAGCCGATCATTTATATTAACCGGCACCTTTCGGCTGATGAGATCATGCCTTTTTATGTTTTGGCGGATATGTGTATCGTCAGTTCCCTGCATGATGGAATGAATCTTGTTGCCAAGGAGTTTGTGGCGGCAAAGAAGAATGGACAGGGCGTGCTTCTTTTAAGTTGTTTTACAGGAGCGGTCCGCGAGTTTGAGGATGCTTTGGTCATTAATCCTTATGCTACAGAAGAGTTCGCCGACAGCATTCATGCTGCGGTTACGATGACCAAAGAAGAGCAGCATCGGAGAATGACCGCAATGAGAAAGATCGTTGAAGAGAATAATGTTTACCGATGGGCGGGGAGTATTGTAACGGAACTTGCAGCTTTAAGAAAGCCGGCACATGGTTAATATTCTCCGTAAACTTGTGCATTGGAAGCAAAGGATCAAGAATGAACCCTTGGCTATTTTTTTGGATTACGACGGAACCTTGTCGGCCATTGCCCCGACGCCAGAGGAGGCGCGGTTACCGCAAGAAACCAGGGAGATATTAACGGCCTTGGTGCAATTGAAAGATGTTAAGGTTGCGATCGTTTCAGGCAGGTCACTTAATGATCTGCGACGTATTGTTCCGGTCCAAGGGCTTTCATGGGCGGGAAGTCACGGGATAGAGTTAAAGGTAGATGGGGCCGCTGGACAACGTGTTTCGGGCAGGTATCTCAAGAAATTGGCAGAGTTGAAACGTTTAATAGAGGCTGAGTTGAGGGCTTTGCCAGGTATTGTACTTGAGCGAAAACCTTTTTCTTTGGCAGTTCACTACCGAAAATCCTCGCCGGCAACAGAGAAGAAAGTTAAGCAGTTTATGCTTGAAGTGTGTAATGATGAGGTTTATCGAGGGAAGGTCTCGATCATGTCAGGGAAAAAGGTGATCGAGATCATGCCGCCTTTAGGGGCAGGTAAAGGCCTGGCTGTAAAAAGAATATTGAGATCATGGGGCCAAAAAAAATATCTTTCAATCTTTATTGGTGACGATCGAACCGATGAGGATGCTTTCGTTGTTTTGAAAGGTCGGGGCATTACGATTAAAGTGGGAATTTCAAAAGATTTGACCGAAGCTGAGTATTATTTAAATTCTGTAGAAGAAGTCCGAGTTTTTTTGAAAAAAATTGTTTATCTTCGAAATACAGTGGTTTCTTGATACAGCCGCATTAAAGAGTGCAAGTCTTTTTACACACAATTCACCTTTCCTTCACTGTTTAGCCATACTCCAAGTGTAAAGTCATTACATTACAAAAAGGGAGGCGTTATGGGAACAAACAGGATGATAAAAAGCAGGATCAACAGGTTTTTTGAAAGTGTTCCAGGATCTCAAGGGCATTCCCTGCAAGTTGTAGGGCGCTGGCAGAACGTTGAATTATTAAAAGATCTGGCAGTTCGAGAAGAGATTGAGCGATACAGATGGATCGAGAGTGAGAAAGAGGGTGGAGATATCGGGGGCGAAAGAGCTAATTCTGAGTGGTTATCCCGGTATGCTGCAGCATGGCAAAGGTCTCGTCTGCTTAGAAAATATTCGTTACGCGAACTCTAAGGGAACTATAGCAGAAGATCAGAATGTAGTTGGCGTTGGATTGACCGGGTTGTTGGGTCTAAAGCTGGCAGGTTATTGATGATTTTGTTCAAGATCGTTCTCATGGATTGAATTTCGTTCCGGATTTCCGCTATATTCATTTTGGTAAGGTGGGCATGCATTATATTGATCTTGTTATTCAGGTCTTGGTCCATTTGATCCATAACAGTGATCTTGGTTTCTGTTGTATCAAGCTTTCCTTCGATAGTTAATAATGTTGTCACATACTCTTTTTGCCAATTTTTTGTTTCGTCTTTAACAAGATCGGACTCTTTATTCAATGCAATTATGTCTTTTTCAATAGATGATAACAGTGATTGAATGTGAATGTATTTCTCTTTTTGAGCAGATAAATGGGACTTTTGCTCATTAAGCTGAGACTTCAGGAGGTGCATTTCTTCTTCTTGTTCCTTGATCGTGGACTGATTTTTCTTGATTGCAAGCTCTGCAGTTTCTAGTGATTTGTTCTGCTGTTTATAGAGAGAAGATAAATGGAGTCCAAGGATTAGAGCGGATAGCCCTAAAAATGTTATGGAGATCAACCAAACAGATCTCAAGATGTTGATTATTTGTGGTTGAAGCCAGTTTCTGCCCATTAGATTAAACTCAGTGATTGCATTGTTTTTGCAAGTATAGATCATGATCGCCCCAATAATCAAGGGTAAGAGCGTCATTTAATGCTGTCATATGACGCTTTGTGCAGGATTTAACATTGATTTGACATTTGTGTTGCTCTTTATTCACAAGGAAAGTTTATACTTCCATATAAGTAAAGAATACCAGTGCGGATAAAATAGCAGGGGATATATGGTGCGATCAGTGCGGCAAGGAGGGGTGAGCGGGATCAGACGATGGACATTATTTCGTTTGGTTTCCTGGATACTTCTCTTAACTTATTGCAGTGATTCAATTGGAATGGGCTTATTGCGTATGCGTGAAGCCCATGCGCAAAGCTTCGTGATGGCTGCGCCGCCAGGAGCCTTATTATCCGCTTCACCTGTGGCATTACCTCCTTCTTTAAAAGCTATATCTATTGATCCTTCAGATCCATTAAAGATCAACTTTTTGGTTGACGCGGGGGATCATGTCAGTGTTAAAGCGGAAGACTCAGATCGGTTAGTTAAATATTTCCTGACTTTTTTGACAATACCAGAAAAAGATCTTTGGGTGAATCTCTCTCCATTTGAGCCTGACCGGATCGTTAATTCAGAGCTGGGAGGTACTACGGTCGGGGAAGATATGTTGAAAGAAGATTATCTTCTTAAGCAGCTGGCGGCTTCTATTACTTTTCCAGATCGGGAGCCGGGCAGGTTTTTTTGGGAGCAGATTTATTCAAAGATCCACGCTCAGTATGGAGAGGTCGATCTCCCTTTAAATACTTTTAGCAAGGTATGGGTGATTCCTGAGAATGCCGTTGTTTATGAACAGCAAGGCACAGCCTTTATCAGCGAAAGCCGCTTGAAAGTCATGATCGATGAGGATTATTTTGCGGGAAAGAAAGGGTTATTAACAGAGGTGGATGCTGCTGCGACCAAGAAAGATCAAGTGGATGGTTTATATCTTACGATTGCCCGGGAGATCATCATTCCTGAGCTTGAGCGTGAGGTGAATGAAGGGCAATATTTTGTTCAGTTGAGACAAATGTTCAATTCTTTGATCCTGGCGATCTGGTTTAAACGTAAGCTTCGGGAACATGTTATTAATCAGGTTTATTCTGATAAGAAGAAAGTTTCCGGTATTCAGATCGAAGATAAACAGGTAACTCAGAAAATATATGATCAGTACATGGGGGCTTTAAAGAAAGGTGTTTATAATATAATTCGTGAAGATTATGATCATTCTTTGCAGGAAGTGGTGCCCCGTCATTATTTTTCAGGAGGTTTCTCCTTTAAGGAAGCGGCCGGACAGATCCGGTTCTATCCTGTCCCATCCGATCAGGCACAAGCCTCAAGTTTGATAGGGCAGCTGGGGAATTCTCTTTTCCGGTTCTCTATTTCATTAATTCCTAAGGGAATGTCACGTAAGAACTTTTTGGGGCTGGCGGTTGCCGCCGGGTTCTTCTTCTCGCCAGCAATGTCAGGAGCGCAGGAATTAGCCGATGTTCAGCTGAACAATCAGCCCGTCGCAAATATTGTTCAGCAGGCACCAAAGAATGTTATCAGTCGGGGCGCAGGGATTGCTCAGGAGGACAGAAAATACTTCTCCTTTATGAAGGATTTCCTGAATAGCAAAGACGTTCAAGCGATTCAAGGTCAAGTTAATCCATTAACAGGCAGGGCCTACGCATTTGACGCTGGGTATATTAAACGGAACTGGGAGAGAGTTTTTTCATCATCCAGGATGGGGTGGGCGCAAGAAGCTGTGGTGATCGTAGCGCAAAATAAATTGGGAATAAGAGAAGATGGTCGCCTTGGCCCTCAGACCCGTAAAGCTTTGGAAAAAAGAATGATGGCAGGCGTAGAGACCGTTCCACAACCGATTGCTCAGGCAAAAGAAGCTTCGGCTTTAGATGTTTTGCCTGGCCCTGCAGCGGTTGAAGATCAGGCGCCTGCTCAGCCAGAACAAGCCCCTG
>DYOU01000011.1:0-26598 GCA_020720365.1 Candidatus Elulimicrobium sp. | reverse complement strand
CCTGCTCAGCCAGAACAAGCCCCTGATTTCAATGCCGCTCCGTTTTTAGATGTTCCAGCTAGCCCTGCAGCGCGTCCAGAGCAGGAGCCTCTTCAGCCGGAAGAGGCTCCGGATTTCAATATTGCTCCGCTTTTAAATGTTCCGGCTAAACCTGCAGCGAGTCAAGAGCAGGAAGAAGTAGGGCAGGATACGTCAGAGCCGCCGGCCATCCCGAAGACAGACGTTGATACGTCAGCTTCACTTAAAGCTGTGCAGGATAGTCAGGTATATACGTTTTCAAGCCAAACTGCCGTGACCCCGGAAGAGGTCAGTTTCTTTTCACAAACAAACGGGATTGTGAGCGGCTTTAATAAAGACAAGAGAGACTATGTTGAAGGTGATATTATTTTCAAGCTGGAGAATCCTGAAATTCGTCAGAAGCGGCTTGAATTGAAGCACGCGTTAATTATTGAACGGTCACGGCTTGGGGAGTTACAGCGGTTAATACGTTTGCGGGCAGCTACCCGTTCTGAGATCCTTCCGGTTGAGGAGAAGGTAGAACAGCTGGCGCAACAATTGATGAAATTTGATCAGGAAAGCTTGTTCGAAGAGGTGAAGGCTCCTTGTCGGCTGACACTCAAGAATACTTTTGTATCTAATGGGATGACAGTGAATAAAGGAGTTAAGATATTTGAGTATCAGTCGCCGCAAAGAGTCAAGGTTAGGGTAGAGATGCCGTTAAAGCAGACTTATTTTGGAGCTGTTCGTCATTTCAAGATCGATGGGCAGGAAGTAAGTCAGATTCTTAATGTTGAATGGAACTTTAATCCGCAGAAGACAAAGGCGGTCGTAACATTTCTTGTGACAAGCACTGTGGACTTTCCGGGAGGAAAGAATGTTAACGTTGAAGCAGAGATCCACCCCGTATCGAATGCCGAGAGTTTTGTTAATCCTGGTAAAGGTGATGCGCATACAGTGACTGCGGTGCGTAAGACGGAAGCCATTGTGGTTGTGGCTCCTGGGATTGGGGAGATTGCATTTCATGTGAAGGAAGGGGATAAAGTCAAGAAAGGTCAGTTATTGGCCGTTCAGGCTAGTACTATTCCTGAAGAATATAATCGAATGATGATTATATACAATAATATTAATGCTCAACTGCAGCAGGCAGAGGTTACACAAGGAGTGCGTTATATTCCTCGTGATCAAATAGCAGGGCTGCAATCAAAGAAAGCGTCTTTATTAGCGCAATTATCCAGATACAAACAGCAAATTGAACGTTTGAATATTCTGGCACCTGAGGATGGGATCGTCACGAGTGTCTCCTCTATGACGGCATCTTCTTTTCGTGAGGGAGATGAAATTGTCAAGCTGAAATCTGTTATGGTGCGTCTAGGTAATGTGAATGATTCCCTTACGGCGGTCATGTTTCCGAACAATATTGATATTCAGATCGATGATCCTGTATTGATACAGATTCCCAATGGGCAATTCGTACCTGGGCGGGTTTCTAATGTTAACAGAACACCGGTCAGCGGAGTGATGGCGCTGGGAGCAGTGCAGTCTCTTGAGGTGACGGCTCAGGATAGTGATTATGTTTTGTGGGAGAACTTGCCAGTTCAGGTGATCATACCGAAAGAGGCTGACAAGATCAAAGTTGTGGAGAAGTTGCTGGAGGGAGAAAAGCAGATCCAGGAACCTTTCACCGTGTCAGATCAACCTGTGCCACAGCCATTACCTAGAAAATTGGCACAGAAGGTTGTTCATCAAACGAATCGGTATACTGATCAGGGAACGGGGGTATTATCGGCAGCTGCTTCTTCGATGCCACAAGGGCGGCAGGTTGGCCTTGAAGAAATGACGCGGTTGGTTGTCGGGAATGAACTGTTGAATGGAGATATAGCCCTGGATGTATTGAAACAAAAAGCTTCTGAAGGTTTGGTCAATAGCAGTCGTTTCAGCCTGAACGCGGGGATGTTCATGACTGATGGAAAATTGGCTTTTAGCGGCGGACTTGGAGGAATGATCCAGGGGGTTATGGCTCAAGTTTCTTCGGGGGATGCGATTGGCGCGGCATTGCCGATCATATTTAATCTTTCGGGCCATCTTATGGATCTGATCTCGGGTAAGAATGAGAGAGCTCAGGAGGTGGCAACTCTGATGACGAGGATTGCTCAGCATCATATGGAAGCGGCGATCGCTCAGCAGGTTCATCAGGCAACGAGTTTGTGGATAAATATTGGGCAGGCCCAAAAGAACATTGAAGAGTTGGGTCTGTTGAATGGGGAAATTGAGAAAGCGCTTCAAGTTGTTACCGCGCGAGAGCTCGGGGCATTCTCGGTTACGGCAGAGAAGAATGAGTTAAATCGTAAGTTATCAGATGCGCGTGCGAAAATATCTTCCTGGCAAGAAAAGAAGGGGGAATGGACGATCGAGCTTAATCATATGTTGAAACAACCTCTTACAGAGGAAGTTTCGCCTGCTTTGATCTGGGAAGGTGAATTTCCGCGTATGACGGAGCAGGAACGGGCGGTATTGTTTGCGCGGATTGATAATAATGACAGTGGTAACTACCGTATTAAAGAAGCACAGGCCTCTTCTGAGGCGATGGAAAAGACTATTGAATTGCAAGAATTGGAGTTACTGCCTTCAGTTGATTTACACAGTTTATACCTTTCCGATGGAGAGAAGTATAATCCCTTATATGACCTGGTTTCAGGGGCGGCTATTCGGACAAGTTCGTTGCAACAGGGGAATAATGCGTCGATCCAGTTTGAACTTGCATTGATCGATACAGCCAGGGATTTGTGGCAGGCGATGGCGGCTTTTGAAAGAAATAAAACCCAGTTGAATATGGCCCGCGTTAAAGCTGAGGTTGAGAAAGAATTAACGATGATAGGTTCGAAAATACAGGAGTTGAGCCGTCAAATTGAAGATGAAGAGGCGGCATATGCTCGGTCGTGTCAGTCCTGGGGACAGAAGAGAGCGCGTCCTGATATTTTTCGGGTAGATCAATCGATTCAAGAGCGCATTCAAATGTCGGAGAGTATCGAGCGTCTCATTGACCTGAAAGCGCAATATTTGAAGGCAGAATCAGGTTTGCGCCAGCTTCAATTACTGAAGACAGGGGAAACACGTGTGCTTGCAGAAGAAAGAGATACTTCTGTCAAGGGTCGGGCTGTTGCCGCTGTTGTTGATTCTATTGCCAAGCCGCAGGTTGAACGTGCAGAGCAAGGGGCGTCTTATGAATTAGTGCAATCTTATCCGCTGAATCAGGATCACAACAAGTATGGAGTTGTTCATAAGACGGGAGATATGCTTTCAGCAGGTTTTGTGAGCTATCCGGTTTCAAGCAGCTCGACCGGTCTATGGCTGTTAATGAATGGAGCACTGCAATCAGCAGGGAACGGAAGTGATGCTATTGTGACTATTTTGACGGAAGATCCTAATATTATTACCAGGACGCAGACACTGGATATGTTGCTGGAACAGCGTCAGAACAGCCGGAAGTTTCCTGTTATAGCAGAGCAGATTATTTTAAGTTCACCTTATCCGGATGTTGTTCAGAAACTTTTATTATTCATGGCGAATAAAGGCGGAGGGGATATTCGTTTCGTTATAAATATTATTGATCGCGCTATTCAAAAGAAAGATGCCCTTCTGACAGAGAGGTGTTTTCATGTATTGAGTGACATCCTTCAGGATCCCGCGGTCGTTCAAGGTTTATCCGAGTTAAATTATACGTCGGGATTAGGAACGGCGTATACACATAGTTCTTCAGAAACAGTGCGCAAGGGTTTATTGACATTTCTGTCCTGGGCTCCCGAGGATTCTATCGCGAGAACACGTTTATTGCAGAGCAACTATTGGAGTTCAGAACAGCTGGCACATATCTATGTTTCATTGACATTAAATCCAGGGAAGGATTCCGATGAATTAGCGTTATGGATTTACGATGAAATCCTTCGTCGGGAAGCGTTGCGTAATGTGAATGAAGTTTATAGCAAGGGCCCGTTTGAAGAACGTACGGCGATTCCTTTTATCAATTTAGATATTTATGTAGCGTATATGATGGACAGGTTAAAAGAGATGACGGTAAAGTTCTTGACCACATCTCCTGATTGGAGGCAGATGCGGAAATTTATATCCCCAAAATTGTATGTTCGTGCTGAAGAAGCTACAAAAGCGCTCATTAAGACACAAAAATCTTCTGTAACGAAAGAGAATGAACCATTATATGTATTTTCGAAGAGCCCCGTGAATGCGGTTGATCCATTGGCACATTTTACGGCTCTTGGGTTCGATGCCGGGAAAGCTTACATCGCACAGACAAGGAACCTCCCGGAACTGGCGAGGATCCTTGAGATGTCATCGTCGTTCAGGAGTATGGCTTTCGACAAATTAATGATGACAACCGAGGGTTTGGTCCTTGTTTTACAGGCGTATGTCAGCTCAAATGACCCTGAGTTATTCCAGTTAGTGGAAGAGGGGAACTGGATGGATGTTTTAAGGAAAGATGTCGTTCTCATGGAGGATACTGCTGTCAATGGGGTCCTGCGGCGTTCGATGGAGAAAATGCATGATAAAACAAAAGAAGCCTGGACATTAAATGTCAGTTTAGAAACATATTCGTTCCTTGAGCTTCAGGCGAATGTTATGGCGACAGATGATGTTTTGAGCAGAGCACAGAGGGATGCTATGGCGACGGAGATGGCTTTGGGCGTTGTTAGCGAGATCTCCAAACGCGCAACCCGAATGCATGCCGGCGAGACACTTTATGACCCTGAAGAAATTTCTCTTATTGATGAGATCCATCACAGGATTGTTTCAGAGGATAGCCCGGAGGCTATTCGTGCTTATTTAACTCAACTTGAAATGAAGCAAAATCCTAAAACCAAGAAACTTCTTAACCATATCACGAAAACAAGAGATGAGATTTCTTCAATCATTGTCCATCAGGACATTGGACTGCCGAGTATTCCGGTCTTTTATCAGGTCATTAAATGGATAGTGGGAATAGGTGCCCTATTATTTAGTTTAAAATTTTTAAGGAGTCAAACTATCTTGAATCATGGCAGTAGCGAAATGTTGATCAATGAACTGCATCGCGAACTCTCAGTAGAGCGAAAGAAGAGCAACTTTAATTGGTGGAAAGAGACGTTTTTGTTTTGGTTGCCCTTGTGGCATACGGATGCAGTCATCAGTATTCCGGAGCAGGGGCTAACGGTGGATACGAGTGCTTCATTAAAAAGATGGCAAAATCTTGTTGAAGATTGGAAACGTTCGGGGGCTCCTCTAGATCCGCAAAAGATTGCGAACGATTTTAATAATATTTTGAATCATGCGTTCATTGTTCTTGTCAAAACTGCGTATACACCCGAGTTGATGGGAAAAGTAAATGGATTAAGGAATGAGACAGCATTAAATGAGCCATATCAGGCGGTATTGAGTTATTTTAATTTGTTGTCGATAGAAACCTTGAATGCTTTAAAGTTAGCATTGAGCAATTCTTCTGATCTGAGTCCATATAACAGGGCTGTTTTGCTGAAGGATTCGAAGATCATGATCCAAATGATGAGGTATGTCACCATCTATTTGAAGATTCTTGAATACAGGGGGATCATTGATAAAGTGATGGGGTATAAGTTTTCAGACAGTAATTGGATAGAGCGGTTCAAAATATATCCTGCTATACGTTCAGTCCTCTTCTATTCCTATCTGTGGAGGAATGCCAGGAAAGGTTTGTTGAAGGATATTCCGGAGTTATTGAGACAGGGAGAATTGTTAATGCCAGGACTTTATGGCGCATCTGATGACAACACAGCGATGATCCAAAGCAGTAAGAGTATCTTGGAACAATGCACAAAAGCGGCGTATAGTTTATCTTCTCCATTAAAAGAGAAGACAGGGTTTATGCATAAAGTGCGCAGTTTTTTTAGTCGCTTACGTTTGATGGCGCTACCAATCTATGGTTTGGGAGTGTTTTTACTGTCGTTAGTAGGCGGCTTCACTATTGCTGCGGCACCGTCTGTAATAGCCATCGTCGGATTCATAATAGGGGTGCTTATATTCTGGATTCCGCATAAAGATATCATGCAGATGTATTCAAGCAAGGTCATGAATCGGGTGATCGATAAATTCGATTTGAGTGTATCTTCCCTGTTTGGAGGTCTTCTCGTTGGCGCGGCCGAAGGCAATATTCAGGATGATAAGGAGAAGATCGCCCATTTGTCTGTTCAGGAAGGTCTTGAACGATTAAAGTGGGAGATGGATATGCGAAATTCTTCCAGCGTGGATATGGTCGTTATCGTTGCTGAAGATGGCAGTGATATAAGTGCGGTGCAGGGTTATGCGCATGATCGTAGAGGACAGGTTTTTCGTTCTGACGTTCCTGTTGAAGTAATGACGCCGACAAAGAGCGGCAGTGCGAACGTTTATTTTGAAGCCCTGCAGTTTGTCAGAGATCGGATGAGAGATGAGGATTTCCTTGATGACCATGATGAGTTGGCTGGCCGCAACTGGGAAGATATTCGAGTCATGTTTATTTTTCACAGTCATAATGAAGAGGCCGATCATAGTATTCTTGATCTGGCGGTTATCAATGGATATCGTGCGGTGAGCCGGAGGAAAAACCCTGAGTTGAATCAGGGCGGACATATTATTATTTATAGTCGGGACGCCTATTTTGGCCCGACGCCAAACTTGGTCGACAAAGATATCAATTTGTTGGGGGATTGGGTGAGCCAGGCAGAATTAAAGACGCTGGGTCTGTTGAATATAAATTTTGTTCCAAAAGGTATTCATGTTAAAGATATCCAGGAGAAGCTGGATATTGAAAGTCTGCATAGAAATTCCGTCTCCAATGATGTTCAGAAGGAGGTATTGAAGAAACTCGAGCGGAATTACGATATTTTCAATGAGACATTAAGACAGTTCCCAGCGTTGATCGGAGTAATGGCTTTTAGTACCAAGACGGTCAAGGTATTAGGGAGAGTGTTGGATGGACTAGAAGGGGATCCGGTTTTGTGGTCGAGGCTGTCGCATTTGCATATGACAAGGGATATTTTGAATGGCCTTTTGATATCTGAAGGTGAGGTCCTGGCGGATTATTTAAATCAGAGGGTTTATTTTTCGAATATTCAAAAGGATTATGAAATTCGTGATCCCGAGCAGGTTCGTCCATTCTTCTTGTCTTATTATAAAATGCTCTTGGCCGCAAGGGCAAGCGAGGGAGATGACCTGAGTGTGAATTCGTTCCTGCCGCATCCAGCGGCGGCGGAGGTTATTCATGTTAAAGGGGCGGAGGATCTTCAGAGAGTTAGAAATACATTACAGATGACGGAGTTGAGGAATATTCCGCAAGTTAATGTAGCGCAGAACGATAATAGTCAGACAACGGAGCTGGATGGCGGATTGGATCTTTCCGGAGCAGGGGAGAGGATTGTATTTAAAGGAGATCTGAATCCTGTTGAGATTGATCCTGGCCATATTTATGCAGCCAATCCCATGAGATTCATGGCGCTCTTTCGCGGGTTTGATTTCAGGATCACCGATTTTCATCCTGTTCAGGATCCAATGATATTTTTACAGAAAAGTTTTTGAAAACTGCTATTATAAATGTATGGCTAATAAAAAAATTCTGATCGTTGAGGATGATAAAGATATTGCGCGGTTGATCCAGTATAATCTGGATAAATCGGGGTATTCTTCGCAGACAGCGTTCACAGGTGAGGATGCTTTGGCTGTCCTGGAGAGGCATTCATTCGATCTCATCATGCTGGACGTGATGCTTCCGGGAGTGGACGGTCTTGAAGTTTGCCGTCGCCTTAAACAAATCCCTGAGCGTAAGCATATACCTGTGATGATGCTGACAGCCAAAGGAGAAGAAGTCGATCGTATCGTAGGCCTTGAGTTGGGGGCAGAAGATTATATTGTAAAACCCTTTAGTCCCCGGGAGATGGTGTTGAGGGTGAAGGCGCTCCTGCGCCGATCGATCTCTGTACACAGTGAAGCTGTGCAACAAGTTCTGGAAGCCGGCGGGCTGGTGGTGGATCGGGACAGGCATTGGGTAGCCGTTGATGGCCAAGAGATTGTTCTGACGGCAATGGAATTTAAATTGTTAGTGATTTTAATGGAACGCCGCGGGCGTGTTCAAAATAGAGAAAAACTTTTACAGGATGTTTGGGGTATTAACGCAGATGTGTACACCCGGACGATCGACACGCATGTCCGGCGGCTTCGGTCAAAACTTGGTAAAGAGGCCGACAAGATCGAGACAGTGACAGGTGTCGGGTATCGGTTTAGAGGGGCAGATGACGATGACCGGTAGATTACACTGGAGGCTGACAGGGATTTTTTGTTCAGCTGTGCTCCTTGGGCTTTTATTAGGATATTTTTCTCTGACGGCGCATCTTCAAACATTTCTTGATCAGGATCTTCAAAATAAGCTTAAACGTGATGTGCTGATAACAAAAAGTTTTATTGAAGAGCAGATCCGTACTCGATCGATGGAAGATCCCCATACAATAGCAAAACGCGTTGGGCGTGAAGCAGGTCTGCGAGTAACGGTGTTTTCGGCGGAAGGTGATGTGTTAGGGGATTCAGAATTATCAAAGGTTGAATTGACCAGGTTGGAGAACCATTCCAATCGTCCCGAGATTCGAGAGGCTTTGCGTACAGGGTCAGGGATGAGCCGGAGGTACAGTCATACATTAAAGAAAGACCTTTTGCATATAGCTGTTTCATTTGGGCAGGATCGATCAAAAGGAGTGCTGCGCTTTGCTCTGCCTATTTCTGATGTTGAGTTGTTTGCTTCAGGAGCGGACAAGGTTGTTCTTGTAACCCTTTTATTCGTATTTGTATTAAGCCTGGGATTTACGTATTTCATGTCAGTGGTAGTGTCACGGCCTCTAAGGGAGATGGCGGTTATTGCGAAAGCTATGGCCGATGGGGATTTCAGTAGAATACCGTCGGTACGCTCGCAAGATGAAGTGGGGAATCTTGCGGAGGCTATTACGTATATGTCGCAGCAGATCCGGGGCAAGATAGAGGATATTGAAGGAGAAAAAGCCAAGTTGGATGCGGTCCTGGCGACTATGTTTGAAGGGATCATGGTGGTAGATGAGAAGGGTACGATCATTGTCATGAATCCGTCTTTACGGAAGATCTTTTTTATTGATACACCTCCTGAAGGCCGCCGGGCTGTTGAGGTGATCCGGAATCGTCATGTGACGGAAATGACGGAAAAGTTATTGAAAGGTGAAGAAAAATTCATTAGCCAGGATGTATTCATCGGTTTTCCGGAAGAGCGCCTGCTGAAAGTGAATGGCGTTGTGATCCGTACTTCAGAGAAGAGAGAGGGCGCTGTTTTTGTCTTTCATGATATCACCGAGTTGCGTCGGCTTGAAAAAGTGCGTCAGGATTTTGTGGCGAACGTTTCTCATGAATTGCGCACCCCTGTTTCCAGTATCAAGGGGTATGCGGAAACATTGCTTCAGGGAGCCATGGAGGATAAAGAAACACTGAAGGAATTCCTGAATACGATCTATCAGAATAGCGATCGGCTGGTTATTTTGATCAATGATCTCCTGGACCTGGCCAGGATCCAGTCTGGAAAAATGAATATCGTGACGACAGCTGTGGACGCAGAGTTAGTGATTCGCCGTTGTTTAGGAGTGTTGGGGAAAACGATCAGTAATAAAGGCTTGACCATATCTGTTGATATTCCTCAAAAGGGTATCAAAGTTCTCGCGGATGAAGCCCGTCTGGCGCAGGTAGTATTAAATTTACTGGATAATGCTGTCAAGTATACTCCAGAGAACGGAAGTATTGTTATCAGAGCAATGACCGGGGATAAGCTGGTTCAATTTGATGTGATCGATACAGGGATAGGTATTCCGGAAGAAGATCTGCCGAGGATCTTTGAACGGTTCTATCGTGTTGATAAAGCCAGGTCTCGAGATCAAGGAGGTACAGGTTTGGGTCTTTCTATTGTTAAACATATTGTTCAGGCACATGGCGGGGATGTTTGGGTTTCATCTGTTTTAAATCAGGGAACTACCTTCAGCTTTACATTTTCAGTCTTATAAAATCGCAAAAACCATCAAATTTCACATCTATTTAACATTTTAGACATTGGTTTGTCATAAAAGCCTTCTATTATTGATTCAAACGATTGAAAATAGTCATATTAGCGGTAGGAAAAAGGAGGATGTATGGGGCAAATGTGTTTAAGAGTGTTATTTGTATTGGGTGCTGTCTTTGGACTGCTTGTTTCATCAGCTCGTGCGGGTGAGACGGATCTTCTCATTCAGAAACTTGTTGAGAAAGGCGTACTCTCTCCGAATGAGGCGCAGATCCTCGTAGACGAGACGAAACAGGAAGTCGCCAAGCAGAATGCCAAAGGCAAGAATGAGATGCTTCCGTCATGGATTCAGACAACGAAACTTAAGGGCGATCTAAGGCTTCGCTATCAGACACAGCAGAGAGACGCGGGAACGGTACGTAATCGTGGCCGTGTTCGTTATCGTTTGGGTATTGAGACGAAACCTAATGAGAAATTCCTGGTTGGGGTAGGTTTATCTAGCGCAGAGAAGTCCTCGACAACCGATGATTCCCGTTCAACCAATCAAACCATGCATAATGCTTTTGATCGTGGAGATATTCGCCTGGATTATGCTTGGGGTGAGTACAAACCGAATAGTGTTGTGAGAGTGATCGGTGGTAAGTACAATGCCATAGGAAAAGGGTATTTGTGGCATACTACCGATATGTTGTGGGATTCTGATATCAATCAAGAAGGTGCATCCATCCATGTAGACCTTGCCAATGTGTTGATGGGGACTGGCTTTTTGAATGCAGGTTATTGGGCTCTGGATGAATCCAGCAGTGCTGCTTCTGATTTGGGGATGTATTATGGTCAGGCAGGGATGATTTTCTCACCAGCAGAACCGGTCAAGATCAAGTTGGCTGGTGGATTTTATGGGTTGCAGGGAGATGATACGGGATCTTTGCTGGATGGAAGGGCTTCAGGTAATACAATAGCTGGTGGTAAATATGCGTACGATTTTAGTAAAGTACTGGCAGGTTCCGCAGAAGTTGTTTATAGTTTCCCGGAAGAAACCTCTTCACCTATTAAGACGGTAGGGGTGTTTGGGGATTATGTTGTAAATCCTGATCCGAATAGAGATAATACTGGCTATGCGGCTGGTTTCAAGTTCGGTCATAAAAAAGTTGGTGCGGCAAAAGGTGATTGGCAGTTCAAGTATCAATATGTCAAGTTAGCGAAAGATGCCTGGTTGGATTCTTTCCCGGATTCAGATCGTTATAGCGGTAATACCAATGTCAAGGGCCATGAAATGATCCTTTCAATGGGGCTGGCCAAGAATATTTCCCTTGATCTTGATTACTATCGTTCCGAAATCTTATCGGGGACAAAGGTAGCAGAACATATTTTTCAATCAGATATTAACTTTAAATTTTAATGGAGGTGGGTATGAACGTTTCGTTTAAATCATTGGTATTATTGACAGGGATGGCTATGATGGCATCAACATCGTTCGCGGAAATGATCCAGATCAAAGGATCGGATACGATCATTAATCTTGTTCAGAAAGAAGCGGAAGTGTACATGCAGAATAATCCTGGCGCCAAGATCTCTGTGACCGGCGGCGGTTCAGGAACGGGGATTGCTGCGATGATCAACAAGCAGTGTGATATTGCTGATGCGTCGAGAGCAATTAGTGCCAAGGAAGTTGAAAGCGCAGTTGCGGTCGGAGTTTCTCCCAGCCGTATTGTGATTGCGATCGATGGATTGAGTGTTGTTGTGAACAGTGCGAATCTGGTGTCGAAGTTGACAATGGATCAGATCGGCGGGATTTTCCGCGGCGATATCAAGAATTGGTCTGAGGTCGGCGGCAGCAATATGCCGATCAACTTGTATGGTCGTCAGTCTAATTCCGGAACTTATGGGTTTTTTCGTGAAATGGTGTTGAAGGGTGAATATTCCTCCAAGATGAATAGTATGAATGGTAATTCACAGATCGTTGAAGCTGTAAAAGCCGATCCTTCAGGGATTGGTTATATTGGTGTCGGGTATGCCAGAAAGGCATCTGGGGTAACGATTATTGATGTAGCGCTGAAAGATGGTGGTTCATATAATAATCCGCTGGATAAAGCGGCGGTTGAATCAGGAGAGTATCCGATCGCACGTCCTTTATATCAATATGTGAATGGCAAACCGACAGGAGAGGTCAAAGAGTTTCTAAGTTTTGAGCTTTCTGAGGAAGGTCAGCGTATCGTTGAAGAAGAGGGTTTCTATCCGATATCGGGTGATTATGTAACAGCTAATGCAAAGTTTGGCCTGTAATTGCAGTTTTCATAATGATTTCAAAAGGGGCAGCCTTTTTTAAGGCTGCTTCTTTTTGGTCGTTAGTATGAAGAAAAATTACTAACATAAAAAGCCTTAGAAGATTCCAATGAACAGAAGAATAAAAGAGAAAATCATTGAAGGATTCTTTTTTTTGAACGGCATTATTGTGATCCTGATCCTGGCAGGAATATTTATTCTTTTATTGAAAAATTCTATACCTGCTTTTCGAGAAGTAAGCCTGCAGCATTTTCTTTCAAGACCTATCTGGAATCCGGATGCTTATGAGCAGCCGATGTATGGCCTTTTGCCAATGCTGGTGAGTTCTTTTATGGTTACGCTTGGTTCATTGATCGTCGCTGTTCCTTTAGGGATCGGTACAGCAGCGTATCTTTCCGACGTAGCGAGTCCTCGTGTGCGCGAGATCGCAAAGCCGGTAGTTGAGATCCTCGCAGGTATTCCATCGGTCGTTATTGGATTCCTGGGAATTGTTCTTTTAGGTCCGTTCATTTCAAAAATGACAGGAACGTACAATGGGTTAAATGCATTGAATGGTTCGATCCTTTTAGCTGTTATGGCTTTGCCGACGGTCATTAGCCTGTCTGAAGATGCGTTAACAAGTGTGCCTCGCTCTTATGAGGAAGCTTCACTGGCTTTGGGGGCAAATAAGTGGCAGACAGTTATCAGGGTTAAGATCCCGGCGGCAGCGTCAGGGGTGTTAGCGGCTTGCATGCTGGGTATGGGCAGGGCTATAGGGGAAACGATGACAGTTCTGATGGCAACAGGTAATGCGGCTGCTTTTCCTACCAGTTTTCTGGGTTCTGTTAAAACAATGACAGCGACGATCGCTATTGAGCTCGGTGAAGTTGCCTATTATACAACACATTTTCATATGTTGTTTGCAGTAGGGTTGATTCTTTTTATTATTACCTTTATTATTAATTTGATCTCAGATATTATTTTTCATAAGCATACGAGGATGCGGTAATGAAGCTGAAGTTTTCCAATATTATACAAGTATTAGGTTTTATGATCCTGCGCTTATGCATGATCTGCGTTCTTTTGATCCTTGTGGTTATTTTTTATGACATCATTACCAAGGGTATCGGGGTGGTTTCCTGGGAATTCATCACAAAGCCACCGGTTGACGGTATGACTAAAGGAGGTATTTACCCGGCGATCATCGGAACCTTCTTTATAACAATGATCACCGCTATTCTTTCAGTACCGCTGGGAATGGGGTGTGCGATCTTTTTAAATGAATATGCCAGGGATAACGGGCTGACACGATTCATTCGGATGTCGATCAGGAACCTCTCAGGAGTGCCGTCAATCGTCTACGGTCTTTTTGGAGTGGCACTGTTTGTTGAAGGGTGTCATTTCGGAACGTCAATCCTTGCGGCGGGATGTACGCTGGGTTTGATGACATTACCGTTGACGATCACGGCAAGTGAAGAAGCTCTGAAGACAGTCCCTCGTGCGTATAGAGAAGGTTCACTGGCGCTGGGAGCCACAAAATGGCAGTCGATCTGGACTAATGTTTTACCTTATGCAGTACCCGGAATGTTGACAGGTACGATCCTCGGACTTTCTCGTGCTGCCGGAGAGACGGCGCCTATTCTTTTTACCGGGGCGGCGTTCTTTCTTCCGGATGTTCCGAATTCTGTATTCAGTCAGTTTATGGCGCTGCCGTATCATTTGTATATTATGTCGACACAGCATCATAATATTTCTCTCGTAAGGCCGATCGCCTATGGAACGGCGCTGGTCCTGATTATTTTGATCTTTGCCATGAATTCTATTGCCATCATTACTCGTTATCATTTGAGAAAAAAAGGAATTGCGCATGGGTAAAAATATCAGAATGAAAGCTGAAGGAGTTAATTTCTTCTATGGGAAGAATCAGGTATTAAAAAACATTACCCTGGAGATCCATGATCATGCCGTAACGGCGATCATTGGCCCGTCTGGATGTGGCAAATCAACATTTATTCGATTATTGAACCGGATGAATGAGTTGGTGTTGAATACTAATCTTGAAGGAGATATCCTTTTTGACGGAGAGTCGATTGTTGGTGATCAAATGGACCCGGTTGAGTTGAGGCGTAAGGTAGGCATGGTATTTCAGAAGCCGAATCCATTTCCGAAAAGCATTTTTGATAATATCGCTTATGGGTTGCAGGTGAACGGCGTTAAGGATAAAGACTTGATCGAGAAGAAAGTGATCGAGTCGATCAAGAAAGCCGCGTTATGGGAAGAGGTTAAGAACCGTCTCCATGATAGCGCATTAGGCCTTTCCGGTGGACAACAACAGAGGCTTTGCATTGCCCGTTGTTTGGCGATTGAACCTGAGGTGATCCTTTTCGATGAGCCATGCGCATCATTAGACCCTATTTCTACGCATAAAGTGGAAGAATTGATCCTGGAATTAAAAAAAGATTATACAATTGTCATTGTAACTCATAATATGCAGCAGGCGGCACGTGTTTCTGATTATACGGGATTCTTTTATATGGGTGAAATGGTGGAGTTCGATAAGACTGAAGTGATCTTCACACGCCCACGGGATAAGCGAACAGAGGATTATATTACAGGAAGGTTCGGTTAAATATGGGCAAGCATTTTCATGAAGAACTTCAGGAATTGAATGACGATATTCTCAAGATGGGGACTTTGGTGGAAGAGATGATCGCTTCATCGATAACGGCTCTTAAGAATCGGGATTCAAAGATCGCGCAGTTTGTTATAGACGGAGATAGACTGGTGGATGATATGGAACTTTCCATTGATGAGAAATGCCTGGATCTTATTGCCCGGCATCAGCCGATGGCGGTTGACCTGCGGTTTATTACTACAGGCATGCGATTGAATGGAGAATTAGAACGGGTTGCGGATCTGGCTGTCGATATATCTCAGCGGGTCATGGAGATCGCCGATAAACCCCTGCTAAAGCCTCTGGTGGATATCCCCAGGCTGGCGTTGATCGCTCAGAAGATGGTCAGGACGGCGATCGATTCTTTTATTAGCCGGGATATTACTTTGGCGCGGACAGTTATTTTGATGGATTCTGAAGCGGATATGTTAAAACGCAGCATTCAAAATGAGCTGATCTATGAATATATCGTAAAAGATGGTTCTGTGGCTCCGCGGGCAGTGCCTCTTATTCTGGTGGCGCGGCATTTGGAGCGCGCGTGCGATCATGCGACCTATATTGCAGAAGATGTGATTTACATGGTTAAAGCTGAAGTGGTGAAACATCATCCCGAGAGATTATAAGCTCTTCGCCTCCGCGTATAACTTACCATTTTTCTTGCTTGCATTTGATGATTGAAGGTTTAAGATAAATAAATATTTATTTATTAACAAGGATGTCATGTCTAAAGAATGGCATCTTATATCAACGGCTTTTCAATCAATAATATTCCATGACAAGGTTGACAGTATTTATCTTTATTATCGGTTTTCTTTTATTGAGACCATATGTTTTGCAGGATAATGGTTTATGGTATACGAATGACGATTTTGATTATTTTGCTCATGCTTCCGCAATTGTTTTTGGGCAGTTTCCTTCCTATCAGAAAGAGTTTTTCACCGTTCAGTCTGGCGGACCTCAATGTCCGATCGGTCCAGGACTTTTAGCAGCTCCTTTTGTACTCTTATTTTCTTTGTTTGATCGGCTTGTTCAGGCACCTATTGTTGCGCAAAGGACGGCGGATTCTGTCCCAGGGAGCTGGTCACAGTTTGGTTTTGTATTTTCCAGTGTTTTTTATTTTTGTGCTTCTTGTTTTCTATTATTACGTTCTTTAACAGTCTTTTTCACTGATCGGTACGCATTACAGGCTGTTTTCTTTATGATCCTGGTTCAAGGGATGCCTCTTTTTGTCTTTCGTCGTCCGATCTTTAGTCATACGGCAGAGTTATTCCTTCAAAGTCTCTTGATCTATCTTCTTATAAAGAATAAGGATCGTTTATCTGAAGTGCGGTCATGGCTGTGGTATTCGGGAATAGGTTTTCTTACAGGCATGGTCTTTTTGACACGACCGAATAATATTCTTTATTCATTCATCTGGATGGGGATCTTCTGTTTCTCGGTAACACCTTTGTTGAAGGATCTGAAGCGATGGATAGGGTTTGCTATTTCGCTGAGTGCTTTTGTTCTTTTAACGGCTATTTTTAAAATATGGCCGGAACAAGTGAATCAGTATTCGAGTTATAATGGGATTGGGCAGTATCTTGCTGAAGGATTTTCATGGCAGGAATGTCCGAGTCGCCTGATCCATATATTTTTGGGGTTGGATTGGGGGCTGATTTATACGGCACCTTTCTTGTTAGTGGGGGTATGGGCTCTTTGGAAGTTGGATACTCCTTTAAGTTTGGCCTGGAAATGGTTATCTATTCCAATAGCAGCCAGTTTTTTAGTCTGTTTCCTTTGGGGGACGCAAGGCGGCTGGTATGGGTATCGGTATTTAATTAGTTCTGCACTTCCTGTTTTGATCATTCCTTTAGCGTATTTATTCCAGGAAGTTGACCAACGATTCAAAAAAGATCTTGTGTGGGTATGGGGGTTGATCGCGCTGGTGCCGTTTTTTTCAATGATATTATTTGAAGGTAATTACAGTACACTTAATCTTACTCTTCAACCTGTATTTTTTTCTCATCAGGGCTATACCAATACTTTTTATCAACTTCATGTTTGGGAACATATTTTGTTTCATTGGGACAAGTTCCGGGAGGCCTTTATTCAGGGAGGGGTTCTTTATCTTTATTATATTTCTGCGCTGATGGTGAGTCAATTATGGTCGGGGATCAATGCATTCTTTCCCAAATACGGGGCATTTTGCGGGAACGTATTTTTAAAAATTATTATTATTTATTCGATACCTTTCTTAAGTTTAATTCTTTTTAAGAAATTGTTTAAGGAGGATACAGCGTCTGCCTGGTCTTTGAATAAAAGCATTGTAAAGTTGGTTGGACTGCTTATAACTGCTTGTTTATTTCTGGCAGCAGGGTATTGTTTTATCGCTGTTCTTTATGGAGTCAATATTATTTTTGTTGATCGAACAAAGGATATTTCTGTAAGTCAAGTCGGTATAGAGTATTTAAATCAATGGATGCCCAGAGAAGAAGACGTTCATTATCTTATAAAGACTCAAGAATCCGGGGAAAAACCATTTCCTCGAGCAGTTCGTCAATATCAGCATTATTATCGTTTGATTGTTGAGAAATTCCCTGATCGAGATGATGCGCAGATTTTAGAAGCTTATTGTGATTACTATCTTGGCAATGTGAAAAAAGCAGAAGAAAGTTTTCTTTCGGTGTTGAAGAAGCAACCTTTATGGTTTGTGGCATATTATAATTTGGCTGTTATTTATTATTATCAGGGTGACTTTAAGCAAGCGATGGACATGGCCAGTTTAGCACTGAAGATTTTGCCACAAGAATATTTGCGGTTAGTTTTTACCTCTGACAAGGTTATGATCCCTTTAGTTAAGGGGATGCCAGGTGCTTTTGAGCAAAAAATGAATGAGCATGTAATGAAAAGTCGTGCGGCTACCTTAAACATCCTGAAAGCCTCGGCGTATCGTCTTTCCGGTAAAATAAATGAAGATGATGTCCAGTGGGAGTTACAATTGTTTTAACTATAGGTTTTAAGGCAAGAGTCTTGGTTTCTTTCTTGCATTCGATGCTTGAAGGCTTAAGATAAACAAGTATGCCCAATACTTTATTTATCAAAACAGATATCAGTCACCGAGGGTGGCTGGAGTATATCTTGTCCGAGTTTATTCGGATCCAGTCGTTTAACGCAGCGATCCTGATCATGGGCTTAGAAGACCCATTGCCAGAACAGGCGCATGTTCTGTACTATTCCACCGAGGTTCATGGCCATATTAATCTGTATAACTGTCAGCAGGTTTTACCGGCGACTGATATCCTTCAGGTTGAGCTGGAGTTGTTTCTGATACAGGCGAGTTCAACGGAAGATACCCGTTTTTATTATCCGTTTGACCTTTTTTGGAACGCTTTTGTTTTCTTATCCAGGTTGGAAGAATATTTATCGGTTCAGAAGAACAAGAAGATCCATAGTCACTGCATTCTGCATCCTCGTTCGGACAAGGCTTCATTTGCGATCCCGGTTGTGAATGTCCTTTTTTCAAAACTCGAGCAGTTGATCCGAAAAGAGTTTCCGCAGCTTTCGTTTGGAGAAGGGGCTAAGCCGGTCATTGAATTGGCCCATGATGTTGATTATTTATTTAAGACCTTTCCGTTCATGGCCAAGCAGACGATCCTGAATCTGTATGATGTTTACCGCACGTTGAATCATCCTCAGGATTGTTTGAAAACACTGCAAAAGACAGTGGAGTTCCTCTTCAGGCGGCAGTCGTATTGGACTTTTGAGTATTGGGAAGAGTTGGAAAAGAAATTGAATGTTCGTTCAATATTTTATGTTCATGCCAAAGTTCGACGTAATTTATTGACATGGCTGGTAGATCCTAATTATGACCTGGAGCATTATCCCAGGCTTCAGGAGAAATTAAAGCAGCTTTCAGCCGATGGTTTTGCGATCGGGTTGCATGGCAGTTACTATAGTGCCGTTGACCAGGATTTGCTGAAGAGAGAGAAAGAGGTTCTGGAGGGAGTTCTAGGAAAACCAGTCAGCCAGACCAGGCAGCATTGGTTGAGATATGTTGAGGGGAAGACTCCATTTATTCATGATGCTGTATTTCGCATGGATTCCACGTTGGGCTGGAACGATCGGGTTGGATTTCGTAATGGTTGTTCCAGTGCATTCTATCCATATGATCATGTCCATCAACGGGCGTTTACTTTTTTGGAAATCCCACAGGTCATCATGGATTTTAATATTTATCAGTCGTTAAGCCTGGAAAATATGGAGTTTGTGAACCGTGCGGTCCAGGTCCTGGAGCGGGCGCTCAAATATAAGTCGGCATATGTATCTATTTCCTGGCACGACAGGGCATGTACCAGGGATTATAACTGGCATAAAACATATGAGTATATCGTTAAGGGGTTTGTGGTTCCTTTGAGTGCGGGGAAACCGGATCGATAGAAGAGAGGCTTATGCGCTTTACAAGGGGAGATGGATTACTAGAGAATGTTCTTTCTGCTCGAAGGGCGGCTCAGGCAGATCGTTTGATCATTCATGAGTTGCGGAGTGGTGCAGTGTTGGATATTGGTTGCGGAGCATATCCTTTCTTCCTGATGAATACCCGGTTTGTTGATAAATACGGGATTGACCCAGCCGCAGAGAGCGGTCCAGAGGCAGGAGCGGTAAAAATATATCACTCTTTACTGGAAAAACATTCCCGGTTGCCTTTTAGTGATGGGAGCCTTTCTGTTATTGTTTCTTTGGGGACTTTGGAGCATTTTGATGATGAAACATTACAGAATATGTTGAGAGAGGCATTGCGGGTATTGTGTTCCGCAGGGCAGCTCATTGTGACAACGCCGCACCCGGCGACTGACCAGCTTTTAAGAGCGTTAGCCGCTTTCAGGTTGATCAGTCCTCGGGAGATCCAGGACGCAAGGTATATTCGTTCGTCCAAGGATTTGATCGATCGTTTGATGAAAGCCGGATTTATAAGGCGGCATATTTCTTGCGGAGAGTTTGAATACGGCTTGAACAGGTGGTTCTGCGCAAGGAAAGTGAATGTCCATGGGGCGTAAAGGTATTTTAGGCGTGCTCTTTTTTATGGTCTTTGGAGTCAGCCTTCTATTTTATACTTTAACCTATCCGTTGAATGATGAGGTTTCCTGTAAAGGAGACAGCCTCGATTATCAGTCATTGGCTGTGAATGTGGCGCAAGGGCACGGGTATCAGTTGGGCGCGCTTGAAGGGGTTGATGTGTATAGAATGACCGGATTCGAAGAATTTCCCGGTTTGCGTGAAAACTTCGAGTCGCGCAGAGGGTATGATTTCTATAGAGCGCCCGGGTATCCGTTATTCATGTCTATTATTTATTCTTTCGGTGGAGTTCATCCTAAATATATAAAGGGCGTACAGATGATTCTGTCCGCGTTTTCTGCGGCATTGCTGGTGTTGCTGGGAGCTTTATTCTGGGGGGATCGAGGAGGGTTGACAGGTGGTTTAGCGGGGTTGATCTATACATTCTTTTATGCCCCAGCACCGGATATTATTATGACCGAGTCGCTATTGATTGTTTCGATGCTGGTATGGGTGTTGGGGTATATTTTCTGGAAAAGACGCCGCTCCATGCTCAGTGTATTTGTTTTAGGGGTTCTTACGGCAAGCATGTTTCTTATTAAGGAAATTTGTTTTTTTATACCCATGATCTGGTCAGCGTATTATATTCTGTTCCTAAAAGAAGACGGTGGAAGAATGCGACGCGTTGGAGTCTTGAGCGTTTTCTTTTGCGGCTTGTTCCTGACAATGCTGCCGTGGAGTCTTTATGCACGGTCAAAGACAGGCGATGTTGTTATAACAACGACACATGCCAAGCATGCACTGTTGGATGGAAACAATGAAGATTCGTTTGCCAAAGGTAATTGGCGAGCGGATTGGCGAAAAGAGCGCGCGCATGACATCAGGTATTTGTACAACAGGCCAGGCATTAAGGATAAGCCTTATATCGAACAGTACGCTGGGTTCTTGTGGGAATACCGGAGGGACATCCCGAAGCTGTTTATAACAAAGATCAAAAGAGCTTTTACGTATAACAAGCTTTATTTCTGGTGTCTGTTCTTTATGGCAGGGTATTACGCGCTCCAGTGGCTTATTTATTTATTGAAAGGGGGTCCCTTAGAACAGGTTTTCGGGGGATATAAAGAGGCAAGATTTATTGAAGTTCCGGTCTTTTTCTTTCTTGATTTAGTATTGATTACAGTTGTGTTATTTGCTTACGAACGATTTACATCGGTCTTTATGATCTTCTTTTTGCCTTGTGCGGTTCATGGACTTGTGCTGATTGGCCACTTTCTTTTCGGGATTATTCTAAATGGAGAAAAAAGTTTATTCAAAAGAAATTGAATATGTAATAATATTTAATTCTTAATGAAACAGTTAAGGTGAATTCTATGGAACATGTATATCGTGAATTATTAACGCACATTGGTGAAGATTTGAATCGGGAGGGTTTAAAAGCAACTCCGAAGCGTGCCGTAAGGGCGTTCGAACATTTGACGGTCGGGTATGCGCAGAATGTGGATGATGTGGTGAATGGGGCGATCTTTGCTTCGGATAATGATGAGATGATCATTGTAAAAGATATTGAACTGTATTCTTTATGTGAGCATCATTTGCTGCCGTTCTTCGGGAAATGTCATGTAGGGTATATCCCTCAGGGTAAGGTGATCGGATTATCCAAGGTCGCCCGGATCGTCGATGTTTTTGCTCGTCGTTTGCAAATTCAGGAGAATTTAACAAAACAGATCGCAGATAGTATTATGAAGTGTACAGGTGCCCAGGGTGTAGGGGTTGTTATTGAAGCCAAACATTTGTGCATGATGATGAGAGGCGTTGAAAAACAGAATTCTGTTATGAAGACATCATGTATGCTGGGGATCTTTCGGTCGCAGTTATCAACCCGCAGTGAATTCTTGAGTTTGATCAGGTGAAAGTGGATAGAAAGAACCAAGGACTTCGAGCAAGGAGAGATATGGCGGGTATTCATATTAGAGATCTTTCTTTACGGGCGATCGTCGGTGTTCAGGATTTTGAACAAGAGAATGCCCAGGAGGTAGTGATTAATATTTTGTTTGATTATGATGCGTCAAGGGCTGCGCAGAGTGATGATATCAATGATGCGGTTGATTATGCTCTTATTCGTCAGGCGGTTGTTCATCTGGTGGCATCGTCCCGTTTTAATCTGCTGGAGAGGATGGCTGCGGAAATACTAAAATTAGTGATGGTGGATGAGCGGGTGAATGCAGCGTCAGTGACGATTGAAAAGCCGCATGCATTAGAGTCTGCCATGTCAGTTGCGTTAACAATGTCCGTCGGCAGGTAAAGATTTGGGAGGGGTATGGGTTTTATTGTTTTATTGGTGTTTATTGGATTGCCGGCAGTTGAGCTATGGAGTATTTCCAAGGTTGGCAGTATGATCGGTTTTTGGGATACGTTGGTGCTGCTATTTTTCTCCGGGTTCTTTGGTGTTTATATGGCGCAGTTGCAGGGCAAGTCGGTGATGTTAAAGATCCAGCAATGTATGGGGGTTGGGCAGCTGCCGGCGGTTGAGATGCTGGACGGGGTTCTTGTTTTCTTGGGAGGGATATTATTTGTAATTCCGGGTTTTGTTACGGATGGCATAGGGTTACTCCTTATATTTCCACCAACAAGATGGTTGATCAAATGGCAGCTTTCCAAAAATATGGTGACTCGTTTCTCCGCGTGTAAGGGCTCGCCTCCATCTCGTTCAGCAGGGAGGAGTGTGGATGAGCCACAGGTATCGAAGACGGTTCAAGAAGTTATTAATGATCATCGTTCTGCGGTCGATGCAGAGATAGTGGAGTAGGAATGGCATCAGAACAGACAGGAAAAAAGCTTCCGCGTAATTTTCTGGCGACAGGGGCGAGGCAGAATGAAGAGGCGTCGGCCGTACCGGTATCTATCAGTGTTTCTTCTTCATTGAATGATATATTGTCTTTTGCACGGGCTCAGAACGCTTCGGACGTGCATATTTGCGCGAATGTGCGTATTTCTTTACGACGTTACGGATTTATGAAAGCCGTTAGTGAAGAGATCATTCCAGGAGAACGGATCGGCGTGATGCTGAAAGAGACACTTCCTCCCGAACGTTGGGCCCAGGTTGAGTCTGAGGGGGATGTGGAGTTTGTTTATGTACTCCCGGGAGCTGGACGATATCGGATGACTATTGTGAGGCAGCGTGCCGGTTGGGATATAACGGCGCGCATTGTGGATAAGCGCATTCGGACGTTGGACGAGGCGCGGATGCCGCCTGCCTCGGCAGGCCTTACCAAGTGGGCTCAGGGGTTGGTGCTTGTGGCTGGTCCGGCAGGCTGCGGGAAGACCAGCACTCTGGCCATATTGATCGAGATGATTAATCAGACAAGAGATGAGCATATTATTACGATTGAGAATCCTATTGAGGTTGTTTATACTCCGGCTAAATGTCAGATATCGCAACGGGAATTGGGAGTGCATACCCTGTCTTTTTCGAATGCGCTGCGAGCCGCCCTGCGTGAAGATCCGGATATTATTGTTGTCAGTGAGCTGCGAGATCTTGAGACAGTGCAGTTGGCGGTGACGGCGGCGGAAACCGGGCATCTTGTTTTTGCGACAATGACGACGAATGATGCGTCTCAGACAGTGACGTCGTTGATCGGATCGTTCCCTCCTGATGAACAGCCGATCGTGCGTAATATGGTGGCGGAATCGTTACGCGGGGTTATTTGTCAGCAGCTTGTTCCGTCGGCAGATGGAGAAGGTGTTGTGCCGGCGTATGAGGTTCTGGTCACTACCGCAGCTGCGGCAAGTATGATCAAGAGCGGGCGTACCCGGCAGTTGAACAATGTAATTGCAACGGGTAAGAATGACGGCATGATGCTGATGGACAATTCTTTGCAGGATCTTGTTCGCCAGAAATTGATCACGGGTGAAGAGGCGTATCGTCGGGCTGTCAATCCGAATCAGTTTGCCGCTTATGCGCCGCAAGGGGAGGCTCGGTAATATGCCGAAGATCGACAGTTTATTTGAGCAGTTGATAGCGCATAAAGGTTCAGATCTTCATTTGGAGCAGGGGCAAAAGCCTAAATTGCGTGTGCATGGAAGTATGAGGGAGATTGAAGGTAGTGATGTTTTGACTTCAGAGGTGTTGACCAGCTTGTTGCAGGAGATCGTTCTGCCGGAATCCTGGGAAACTTTTCAGGATACGGGTGACTTGGATTTTGCTTATGCGATCCCCGAGAAAGCCAGGTTCAGGGCTAATTATTATCGTCAATTTTATGGTTTAGGTGCGGTTTTTCGTATTATTCCTTCCCATATCGTTTCGCTTGAAGACCTGGATTTGCCGCAGAGCTTGAGGGGTTTGGCAAACCTGCGTTCGGGGTTGGCACTGATTACAGGACCGACGGGAAGCGGCAAATCCACGACTTTAGCTGCAATTATTGATCATATTAACCGTACGCGACAGGCCAAGATTATTACGATTGAAGAGCCTGTTGAATTTGTTCACAAAAATCGTGAATGTATTATTTCTCATCGGGAAGTCGGGCTTGATACGCGATCTTTTGCCAGCGGACTCAAAAGTGCGATCAAAAGCGATGCGGAGATCATTCTTGTCGGTGAGATGAGGGATCGAGAGACGATCCTGTTGGCGTTAACAGCGGCACAGATGGGTATTTTAGTCTTCGGGACTCTGCATACGAATTCAGCGGCTAAGACGATCGATCGAGTCATTGATGTTTTTCCGGTCGACCAGAAGAATCAGGTGCGCATGATCCTTGCCAACACTTTGCAAGTCGTTGTTTCGCAACAGTTGTTGAAGAGCGCCGATGGACAGCGTCGATGGGCATCGTATGAGATCTTGCTGCGGACTTCCGGGATGAGCGCTGTTATTACAGAGGGAGATACGTTCAAGCTGACGTCCGAGATACAGTTAAACAAAAGTCGCGGGATGATCTTAATGGATGATTGTCTTGCTCAGCTAGTGATTGATGGTAAGGTAAAGAAAGAAGAGGCGTATATGAAAGCGCTGGATAAACCTTCATTTCAGGCACGTTTGAAGTGAACAAGAATATTGAAATAAGAATGGTTCAGCGAGTGGTTCAGCAGGCCTTAAAAGAAGATCAGGGGGCGGGTGATATCACGACCCGTTTACTTGTTCCTGAAGCATTGCAGGTGAAAGCTGTTATTGTCGCCAGGGAATCAATGGTGGTTTGCGGTCTTGAGTGTGTAAGACAGGCATTGGTTTCTCTGGATAGGAATATGCATCTCCATTTTGCTGTTGATGAAGGGGCTGTGGTTAAGGCCGGAACTGTGCTTATTCAGATGAAGGGGAATGCTCGGGCGATCCTGACCGCCGAGCGGGTAGCATTAAATTTTCTTGGTAAACTTTCAGGAGTTGCCTCCGTAACACGCTCTTTTGTGGAGGCGGTGCGCGGAACAAAAGCTGTTATTCTGGATACACGCAAAACAACACCGGGAATGCGGGTACTTGAACGGCATGCTGTTCGTACAGGTGGCGGGGCCAATCATCGGTTTGATTTAAGTCAAATGGTACTGGTGAAAGATAACCACCGGTTTTTGTCTGCCGGACAGGGTTCTTTGGCGGGTATTGTCAGCCGTTTACGTAGGAAAACAAAAAAGACGATTGAAGTTGAAGTCGATACGCTGGCAGAATTGGCGGAAGTCTTGATTGATCCTCCAGAAATGATCCTTTTGGATAATATGCCTGCCGAGATACTGAGGAAAGCTGTTAAGATGGCTGGTCGACTGTCGCAGGATCAACGGCCTTTGCTGGAGGCTTCCGGCGGGATCAGTATAAAGAATGTTCGTGCTGTAGCGATGACAGGTGTCGACAGGATCTCGATCGGGGCATTAACGCATTCGGCACGTTGCAGGGATGTTTCATTGGAAATACGAAAGGTTTGTGATGTTTAGAGTTTTGATCTTATGTGTGTTAATGGTGATGACTTCAGCCGGGGTTTCATTGGCTCAAAATGTTCCGGATGATAATTATCCTATCTTTAATGACAAATTATTAATTGAAGGCTATGCCGGCAAGTTATCTTCGATGGCTAAAGATGTTCTTTTAGCCATGATCAATGATGATGCGCTGGTGCCGTATCGTAAAGCGGCGGCTGTTCGGGTTTTCCGGATCAGGTATGCGGCTCAAATGGTGACCCGGGAGCGGGTCATTGTGGAACGAATGATCCTGCGTCAGCTGGAGAGGTCTGTATCTGTTTATGTTCAGATCGAACTGATGCATGCTTTGGTGGCTTTGGATCGCTATCGTTATTTCGATACCATGGTTCCGGCATTGATCCGCAAGATCGATCATTATGATGCGACGGCGAGTGAATTGGCTTTCTTGAGTGTGACGGAGATCAATGGTTCCGGTAGTCAAAGGGCTCGTGAAGCCAGGATCGAGTTTAATACATTAAGAAAAATGTTCTTTCTGACGCGGAAAAAGTTGGAGTCAGCCGATCCTTTCGAACAAAAAGTTAAAAGTAAGCTGGACTTATTGAAATGGTCGATCAAAGTCCTCGGGACTGAAGAGTTGAAGAATCTTCCTAAAGAAGTGATCGGATTGATGTAA
>DYOU01000058.1 GCA_020720365.1 Candidatus Elulimicrobium sp. | reverse complement strand
TTAGTAATTGTTTGCAGCAATTATACACTTATTTGAAAGAAAAACAAATATCTCCCACTTCTTTGCCCCGCCAAAAATCCTGAGAATTCAATAACTCTTTACCTTGATCATCTGTTATATCAGGGCCAACACTACATATCATTCTTTTCTGATCTGAAAAAAGATATGTCCGTAAATCTCCACCACTAAAATCATCAGTCAAAACTTTATCAATATAGTCTGGAACTAACTCTGACAGTGATGTCAACGGCCTATCATGATCCAATTCAAAAAGCTTAACAAAAAGAACCAACCGCGCAAGGTTCAAAAGTTGAAGATACCCATTGCGATTACCCGACCGGGAGGCTACAGCCTTTAAATCCAATGTGGAAGGACTCTGCTGAAACTCATGAACATACGTTTTCTTAAACCGATCCAGATCAGCCTTATACTTCTGCAAAAGTATCTCGACACTATCGTTATCTTTCAATCCTTCTTGCAAAATCTCTCTGATCTGCACCATTTCATCTAAATCAAGCCCTGATACCATAACAGCCATCTCTTCAATCTTCTTGGCAGGATCTGAAGATAGCGAATCATTACGTAAACGATTCGAGGAACTAACAAATGTATCTGTCTGAGAAGCTCTGATAGCCTCAACCTCATCCATCCAATACGTTACCAACATCCCATCAAAACTCACTTCAATTCTGTTCTCATCACGCGTAATAATCTTTCCCTCAAATACACTCCCGCTCTTCAAAACAATCGTCTCCGCAAAAACCATTGAACTGAATAAGAATACCACTTATTCTTTCCTCATCAGCCGAAACAATTGAATGCCATCAAATAAATACTCCCGCTCCATCACGCCGTCAAACCTCTCGTTCAAATAACGCGTCATGGCATCATACTGGGCGCTGCCAAGCCATCCGGAGGAAACGATCAGCCAATAGACAACCCCGTCGGTCTTATCCTTTTGAAACATCTCCATCTGTTCCAAAGATAAAACCACATGATCTTTATGCACCCCCCAAACAAGATTCCGCTCTTTATAAAAATAATTATTCCATACACCCTTCACATGAATAAACTTTCCGTTCACTCCGTTCCCCATGCGTGAAAGGAACTGTTGATCTTTATCATAATACAGCCAGAACGAAACCAGCTGCTCTTGAGGCGCCAGAATGATCACATCCTGACTATGGACCTCGGTCTTTAACACTGCTGCCAATTCCCTCCACGAAGAATGATCATACGGATAATAGTACTCTTTGAAAGAGACAGCATTAAGACATACAAGCCCTCCCAAAAGAAATGCCATAAAGCCCTTTCCTTGAATGCAACAGACCCCTCGCGCCACGATCAAATAAAAGGCAGGCATAGTAAAGATCAGGTATTTAGGATTAAACCAGGAGATACCCGATATAAAAGACGCAATGACCAGGACAAGAACAGGACTCCACTGCCAGAGAAGAAGATAAACTAACCTCTGCTTCTGGAAACGGAGGCTTCCCATAATCCCAATCCAATAAAAGACCAGAAAAAATACAAATACAATAAAATGAATACTGTGCAGGGACTCATCCATTCTGTTCGCGGTTGCCCCCTGTGCGATCTTGCCACCGCCATAAGAAAAGGAACCCAACAGATCAATGATGCGGGAAAGAACCGGCATTCCGCTATTAGAAGCCTGGATATCTTCTTTAATGGATCCACTCATTATCAATGAAAAGACCAGCATCAAACACAGCGCGGCGCCAATAATCCCATGCGCAATAAACCAGTTCTTTTTATGAAAAGAATGCCTTTGAAAATACGCATACACTATCGCCGGAACGATCATCAACCCTCCCACAAGCGACGTCAAAAGAGAAAGGACCACCGCCCCGGCGTAAAACAAATAATACTTTAAAGAACTTTTCCGGGTGAGCCGGAAGAAGAATAGCCCCGCCGCAAGGCATAGAAAAACCAACAAAGAATAATTTCGGGCCTGCTGTGACCATACTATATGGAAATAAGAAAATGCCAGAAAGAAAGCCGCCGCCAGGCCTACCCTGCGGTCGAACATTTCTTCTCCCAGCTTCTTGATCAAATACACAGAGCCAACGCCAAAAACCACCGAAGGAAGGCGACTAATAATTTCACTGATCCCGAATATATGCGACCATAAATTCAGGAAAAGAAAATAAAATGGCCGCAGGAAATAATGATCAGAGAAAATAGACCATGGAGATCGAGCTGCAAAAGCTAAACTGCAGGCTTCATCATACCAGAAGCTTTGTTGCCCCAGCTGATACATCCTTAGAATAAAAGCAGCCACAAGAATAAGAAGAAAAAACAGCGGAAGCTTCTTCAGATCAATACCCATTCAAGATATCTCTTATATATTTTATACACTTTTATTGCTTTAACATTCCCTAGCTTATTCTACTCTGGAAAATCTTTGTTTGACCTGTTTCTTTCCCGTTAAATAAGTTCTTATATACCCCAGGCTTAATACCATTCTAAAGCCATGATTGAGGTCCCAGGATAGCAGAAACCTGAAAGGTGCGGCCACAAGTGCGGCTATTCTTACAAGAAAAATAGCAGCCACCGGCTCTCTTCGCGCCCAGCCCGATCCTTCCCGGTAACATCGCTCAACTAACGCTGGAAACGTCAGCCGTTCAGAAGAGATCTGATGATAAACGATCATCCTCTTGTTTATTTCCAGCCTGTATCCGCCGTCCAACGCTGCTTGCACTCTCGCATTATCTTCACCATAAGGATCTTCTGAATCCACACCGGAAAACAGCTTCAACTCCTTAAAAGCTTTACGTTGAAAAGCTACATTACTTCCCAACGGAAGAAAATGAAGCCCAGGATCAGAATTAAACCCTGCCATCCATTCCATTGAACGACTCCACCATGCCGGAAAACACACTTCAGGGCCCGGCAGGACAACTCCACCGGCAACATCGGTTGTCTGCATAGTTTTGCTCAACTCTTCAAGCCATTCAGCCGACACCAGGCAATCATCATCTGTGAACGCAAGAATATCGCCAGAAGCTAACCGGGCTCCCTGCTCTTTACATACAGCCAGACTGAGAGCAGCGACATTCCTGAAATATTTAATCCGTCCTTCCGGCAAATTTCTTAAATACCCGACCGTTGCGTCAGTAGACCCATTATCGATAACGATAATCTCATACCCTTGTGTGCTATCCTGTACTAAAAGACTCTCTAAACAAGCTTTCAACAAGTCCCTTCGATTATATGTCACAACAATAATACTGATCATACTCTGCGTTCGACGTCCCTATCACTTCTGTCGCCAGGGCCGGAACATGTCATCTGCTGAACCGTCTTCTTAACATCCTCCAGACATTCTTCCATATCAAAATAAGAATGTGTACCACTTCTTCCGGCTAAATATAAATTTGTGTACTTCTGCAAACCCTGCGTCACCACACCTAACGAAGCCTCAAATCCGCAGAACATTAACGGATACGCATGCTTGATCCGATGGACCTCGGCCGCCATTGTTCCTTCCTCCCCGCTCAGTAGACGCACATCCTTCAATGCTTTCCTGACTTCTACCACGATCATATCATCCTTCATCTCCCAATAAGGATCCTGATAATCACAAAAGATTTCAACACTGAGCAAAGTCTTGCCCTGCGGAGCCAGATCTTTACTCCAGAATTTAGGTTCATGAATACGTGAAAATATTAACTTGTCCGATGGATAATAACACCAGGACCAGTCAGAAATCAGCGGCTTATCTACTAACAAATACACAATGATCAAACTCCGGTATCGAATCCCTCTCACGGCTTCCTGCGCAATACCGGCCGGTGGATCCGAAAGGACTGGCACAAGTTCAGTCAAAGGAATCGTAGAAACAACGCGCTTGAACCGGACATCATGCGTTTCTCCTTGAGCAGAATACTGAAGCGACATCAGCCGACCCCCTTCACCGAAGAAGCTCTGAAGCTGAACATTCGTCGTCATCTGAAATCCGGTCCCCATCCGGGAAAGAAGGGCCTTCACTAAAGCCTCCATCCCTCGGCGAGGATAATAAAATGCCCGGCCTTTCTCTTTAACCCCTGTATCTTCCAGAAAATGCTTGAGGATAAAACCAGGCAGACTATTCTTCCCGATGCGCATATCTGCCCAACCATGCGAAAGCTGACGGCAAGGCTGCCCCCAAACCTTTTGTGAATATTCCTGAAACACCAGCTTATACAACGTATCTCCATAATGAGCCCTGACCCAATCCTCAAAATTTCTGATCTGCCCAACCTTTCGGCATTTCAAAAGATCCCATAGTATATGAAAGATATATTTCTTATTTAACTTCCAGATAAAATCAAAGTTTGCCGGGTAATGCAGATATTGGCCATTAATATAGATCCTGGTTTCCTTGCGTTTAAGCAACAGCATATCTTCTGAAAGAAGCTCTTTAAGAAAAGCAATATTTTCCGCTTTCTTAAAAAATAAAGCATGGCCGCCTATATCCGCTTTAAATCCCTGAACATCGATCGTCCTGGCAAGCCCACCGGCAACCGCATCTTTTTCAAGCACAAGCACTGATCCATTTTCTTTCTGTGCATATAAAAACGCCGTCAACAGGCCGCTCCAGCCCGCGCCAAGCACCAACAAATCAACCTCTTTTTTTCTGACTATTGTCATTCATTCCCTTTCAACAATCTCTTCATTAGTCTCATGCTAGCCAAGAATATTTCTACGCAACGCTTTACTGATCATTTGCACACCAAGATTAATAGATGCACAGCCGGCTTCTTTGTACCGATCAACAACAACACAGTCCACTATTAACAAACAAAGGATTTTCCTGCCAGAAGATATTCTTATCCGCAAATAGCAACCCTGCCACATTCTGTATAAATTTCATTCCAGACGGAAAAATAACAATATCATTATTTTTATACCATATATTTTAAAAAGCTTTTGGTGCCTGGCCACACTTTAAGACTTTTAGAAGTTCCAGGAAAGACGTATCGCCATCGCCTCCGCAACCTCACAATCCTTTCTCCATTAGGTCAGGATCTTTATAAAATTCTCTTTTAATAAAACCTCACCCCCATCAAAATAAATCCGGCAAACTCCAAACCAATAGAATTAATCGATAACTTTTCTAATATCCCGCTCTGTCCATTCAGTATCCTGCGTAAACTAACTGATCGCGCAAATGCTTTCATGATAAACAAAATCTCCGTCTAAATGATAAACCACACTGACATTCGCCAATGCCCTGTGCAACGAGCCAGGATCAAGCAAATTACCCGTAACATATTCAACGCCGGGCTTGTACGGAACTTCCTCGCGGCTTTCGCTATTGAGCAGGCATCGCACACGCCGGCCCTGTTTAAGCAACGCATCAACCAGATGCCCTCCGATAAACCCCGTACCCCCTGTGACAAGAACTTTGTCCGGCATAATCAATAACCTTACTCTTTAAATCCGTCGATTCCAATAAAATAACCTGAAAAAACCCCAATATATTATACGCAATAATTCATACGGCAGCGAGACACAATAAAGTAAAACTTTTCTCAACAAACTTTCGTTCTTATTGATCATCAGATAACGATTACGGAAACATAACCGCTGCCGCCGTGCAAGCCCTGTCGCTGAGCCATTGCCTGCATGGCAGCAAACCAGCGCCGGATCAAAATACACCTTCCATCCCGCCCGCGCTGCCCGCCAGGCCAGATCTACATCTTCTACCAGAAAAAAGAACCGTTCATCAAAATACCCTGTGGCTTCTTTCAGCTGAGCCAGCATGCAGCGCCGATAAAAAGCAGCAGCGGAACAAGGGCCAATGATCTTCTTCGTCAATAAAGGAGCCCCTTCCAACAGTTTCCCACGATTTAAGTCATGGAATCTCCTTAACGGAGATAAATATATCCCTTGCGAATAGACCGTTCTCCCATCCCCATTCAGAATGTTCGCCTGTATCATACCGATATCATCCCCAAGGCCAGGGCAAACAGCCAGAAACCTCCCCAGGAACTCTTTATCCAGAACGACATCACTGTCGAGCGCAAGCACCCATTCTCCCGCTGATGCCTCGATCCCTTGATTTCTGGCCCTGCAGGCACCCTCATTCTTATGATTCCCGATCAACCGAACATGCTTGAAACTTTTCCGTACAAGATCCCGGGTCTGATCTGTCGACGCATTATCAACAACGATGACTTCCATTTCAGCGATATCACAGGCATAAACAGAATTCAGGCACGCTTCAATATCCACCTGACTATTATATGTGATAATAACAATAGAAAGCCTCATTACCGGCGATCTCTTAATTCCCTGATCATAACAGACAACCTCTGTCCTAACCCGCTCAACGAATACGCCGAAAGCGCCCTCTCCCGAGCGGCATGCCCCATGCTTTCACGAAGCCCTGTATTTTCAACCAAAACCTTCATGCAAGCAACGAATTCCTGCCGGCCTTCGGCTAAAAAACCAGTCTCTCCCTGCTGCAGAATAGACTCCGTTTCCCCGATCCGGCTGGCCACCACAGGCTTCGCCATAGCCATATATTCAAATAATTTAGTCGGACTTTTGGCCTGATTGAACTTCGTCCCCTGAATGAGCGGCAATAAACCTATATCGCAGCCGGCCAAATAACCAGGAACATCATCCGCCGGTATCCATGCAGAAACCCGAACTTTATCTCTATGCGCGTATTCCGGCAATATCTGTTGCAGCGCATCAAAATATTTGCCTTCTCCGGCAAGATCCAAATACACATGATCATACTGATCAGCAATATTCGAAAAACACTCCAGTACAAAACGCAGATTATCTCCCATCTCCGGATGATACGCGGTCCCGAGCCAGGAAAAAATAACCTTGTCGCTATCCTTCCGCTTCCGCGGGCAGAAAACCTCCGTATCCACACCGGTCTCCAGCAAAGAAACCCGGGAATTGAACGGCCGCAAATAATCGCGCAGAAAAACACTGGCAGCAATGCACTGCAATGCTCTCTGAGCAACCAGCCGGGTTAGAAACTCCATCTTTGAACTGGGATAAAACCCCCAATAATATTGCGGATTTTCCCGGATATTCCAATCATCGCAATCAAAAATAAATTTATTCTTGTTTAAGAAACAGACCAGCAGCGGCGCCAGAATATGATAATTAACCCTCTGCAAGACAAAAACCGTATCCCTCTTCTCCCTGCGAAGCACTCGAAACGCTCTGATATTCAGCTGGAGCTTATGAAAGAACGACATCTCCAGTTCCTTTTCACCATACTTTGCACCCAGTCTATCGACAAAAGAAAATACAGACGCCTCTATTCCCTGTTTAACCAGTTCACGCGCAAAGTTATAACACCGGACTCTTGCGCCAGAAAGTTGATACCCTTCCCGAGTAATAAAGATTACTTTCATAAGAATTATTTCAGGACTATAAAGTT
>DYOU01000057.1 GCA_020720365.1 Candidatus Elulimicrobium sp. | reverse complement strand
AACAATCTTTCATGTTTCGACACAACGAGTTACATAAAAACTTTCACCCTTAATATGAAAGACCTATAATTATTAAAAGAAAAAGCGCCAAAATCAAACTTTATTTTAATCCTGCTACAACAAAAAACCCCAATGCCGCAAACCCCAGACCTAAGATATTACTTAAAGCTATATAAAAAAATGCCATACGCCACGCGCCGTCATGGATCATAGAAAGGGTCTCGATCCCAAAAGAAGAAAAGGTCGTAAAGCCGCCGAGGATACCGGAAAAAAGAAAGAGACTAAAAAGGAAGGGCAAATTCATGCGCCCGCTCAAGCCCCATAAAGCTCCGATCACGCAACAGCCGACCACATTCACGGTAAGTGTCCCATAAGGAAAGGCTCCATTTGCCGAACGCTGTATCGCACTCGATACAACAAACCGCAGAACAGATCCTAATCCCCCTCCAAGAAAGACGATCAACCACTTATCCATATCAAGCCATTACCTTTTGGATCAGCCAAGCCATATTTTCCCCCAGGATCTTGATCGTATTCATCCCTTCTTCATCCTTGCGCACCTCGCCGATCTCACGGCCAAGGACAAAGTTCCAATAGCACGACCCAACCGTTATCATTTCTGTTATGCCAAAAAAATGATTCATTGAATCCAGAGCCGAGACCGCTCCTCCTCGACGGGCGACCGAAACAGCGGCTCCAACTTTACGGCGCAGAAAGTTGCCATTCACCCGGGACACCAGACAAGCCCTGTCGATCAAAGCTTTCATTTCTGAAGTCACATCAGCGACGTAGACCGGTGAAGCAAGAATAATACCGTCAGCTGCTTTCATTTTCACGATACATTCGTTAAAAAGATCTTCTTCGATCACGCAACGCCCGTTCTTGTTTCGGAAACAGCCATAGCACGCCTTACAGCCATTCATGGAACGACCCCCCAGCTGGATCATTTCAACATCGATCCCTTGCCGACGAAGTTCTGTAAAAACCGTTTCTATCAGGATCGCCGTATTCCCATCCCTGCGCGCACTGCCATTGATCGCTATAACCTTCATAAAAACCTATCCTGTATTCCTTGTGACGATTGAAAAAGTTACCCACCGGCCAGCCTGGCACCTGCCCCCGTCGCCAATGAAACAGCCGCTTCACTCACCTTTTTCCGGCGAAATTTGCGCGCGATCACCCTTAAGCCGTCAGCTTCGATCACTTCCCCGCCTTTACCCTCGTCAAGGCCATGCCGCGCGCACCAATCGGCCAACTTGCCTTCCACACCCCCCGTATATCCGGGTGCCAGCTGCTGCGCGACCACCGTCATCGGAACTCCGCCTCCCAATATCCATCCTCCCGCACAAATATGAATATGAGCCGGCAGCCGGTCGAACTCATCTTCGATCTCTCCGACCAATTCTTCAATAATATCTTCAAGCGCGACCATCGAAACAAACCGTTCATTCTTGCCCGTCACCAGCATAATATGCAATTTTTCTTTGATCATTAATTCAAGTGCCAACGAAATACTTATTTCTCCGTTCACAGATTTGATCGGACGAATGATCCCTTTAACTGACGGGTCAGATGGATTCATCTTAAGCGCAGCTATAATATCCTTGAAATTCACATATCCCGCCACCGTTTGAAATTCCCCTTCCCGTTCAAGCACGGGAAAACGCGTATGCATATCCATATGCGCACGGATCAGGGCTTCCGAAAGGGAGCTGTTGATCAGAATCATGGAGACATCCGCCAGGGGAATAGCGATCTCCTTCACCGGCCGTGATGATAGTTGCGCGGCGGCAAGCAATATCTTTTCCTGATGCGCTCCGATAAGCCGCGATGTCCGCGCCAAGGCGGCGGCGGCCTGAAGCTCATGCAGGCTGACGCTGTCCTCGCCGCTACGCACTCTCAGTCCCTGCCCTGTCTTGCGAACGATCCACTTCACAATCCGTTCCAATGAACGGACAATCGGATACACAAGATAAAACAGGAATTTCATCGCCGGAGATAAGCGCAAACATACCCGTTCACGATGATTCAATGCGATCATTTTAGGAACAAGCTCGGCAAAAACGATCGTTAACGCGCTCAGCGGAAGAACCAGAATCAGCAGCGATACAATATCAGCCGCCATCTGCGAAAAACCCCAGCGTTCAACCATTAATGGCGCAAGCCTGTTCGACACGCCTACCCCCCCGATCGCAGCCGCAAGAGAGCCCACAAGGGTAATCCCCAGCTGAACAACCGCCAGACTGGCTTCCATATTGCTTTTCATAAACAGGGCTTCTTCCGCCCCTTTTATCTTCCGGCCGGCCAAAACATGCAGCCGGGCAGAAGAAATCGACGCTAAAGCCATTTCATACGCCGCAAAAATACCGTTGAACGCCAGCATCAGCAAGATCAATATGCCTTGAATCATAAACGTCATGTTACAACGATCCTTTTCTTATTCCTACGCCACCATTCTTCCACCAGATCCAACCCGCCTAAAATCATCGCCGCGGCAGTCAAGGCTGTTAACGCAGGCGTCCACGCGCCTCCCTCGATCATAATCTTTTGTTTCAAATAAAAACCAATCACCGCGATCGCCAGCCAAATAAATACTTTATGCTCCTTGCTGCGCAGAAGCCTGTCCAGGCTAAACGACCATTTCTCTCCTCCGGCATAAGGCGTCAGCCGGGGAATAAAGGACGGAACAGCTTTCTTGTAGGCAAGATACACATCCTGATACATATCTTCAAGAAGTCTTTCTTCCTTGCCTATTGTCCGCGCATACGCAAAAGCAAAAGCCGCAAAGGCCGCGCCGCCCACCCAATAGATCCTGAGCAGCAGGATAACGCCAAAAAGGATCAACAGCGTCCCCAAATATAAAGGATTCCGCAAGAAGGCATACGGGCCGCAGGTCGTCAATTTTTCAGTCTTCACCGCATAGCTGTTCGACCATAAACGCAAAAAGACCCCTGGAAGAATAAACCCAAGGCCAAGCCGTATCGACCCATCTGTTACGGTAGCAAAAAAGATCACAAATAACGCCAGCGGATACAAGATCGCGAACCGCAACCGGAAAAGCCTTTTAAAACGCTCCTGAATTATCATGAACGCGGCACCCCTCGCCCTTCGATCTTGGCCAATTCATCCTTAAGTGTTACCGTCCGGTTAAACACTTTCTTGCCCTCACGACTGGAGACATCAACACAAAAATATCCCCTGCGTTCAAACTGATACACCCTTCCTGACTCGCCGCTGGCCAAGGAGGGCTCAGCCTTTGCCTGAGGCACAATATTTAATGACATTGGATTCAGGTTAGCCCTGTAATCCACGCCTTCAGGAACATCCGATGGATCCGCCGTTGTAAACAACTTGTCATACAATCGTACTTCTACCTCCACCGCACGGAGCGCGGAAACCCAATGAATCGTCGCCTTGACCTTGCGGCCGTCAGGCGAATTTCCCCCTCGGGTCGCCGGATCGTACGTACAGCGCAATTCCACAATGCGGCCGTCCGCGTCTTTAATCACGCGTTCACACTTGAGAAAATAAGCATATCTTAAACGCACTTCGCGGCCAGGCGTCAACCGAAAGAAATCCTTGCTCGCCTCTTCACGAAAATCAGCCGCCTCAATGAACAGCTCGCGCCCGAACGGGATCTTGCGTGAACCGGCTGACGGATCTTCCGGATTATTCACCGCATCAAGTTCTTCGATCGACCCTTCAGGATAATTGTCGATTACCGCTTTGATCGGGTCCAGCACTACCATGACCCGCGGCGCAGTCCTGTTCAATTCTTCCCGCACACAAAATTCCAGCAATGACAGGTCGATCGTATTCTCCACCTTTCCCACACCGATACGCCGGCAGAAATCCCGAATAGCTGCCGCCGGATAACCCCGGCGCCGCATACCGGAAATAGTCGGCAAACGGGGATCGTCCCAGCCGCTCACCAGCCCTTCTTTCACCAGCTCCAGCAACCGGCGTTTACTCATCAACGTATACGTCATATTCAACCGCGCAAATTCATACTGCCGCGGCAACGGCTTCGGCAGATCCAGTGCGTTCAGGATCCAGTCATACAGCGGGCGATGAACATCGAATTCCAGCGTACAAATACTGTGCGTAATACCCTCAATGTAATCGCTCAGGCAATGCGCAAAATCATACATGGGATAAATGCACCAAACACTTCCCGTATGATGATGGGCCGCGTGACGGATACGATAAAGAATAGGATCTCGCAGCCAAATATTAGGCGAAGCCATATCAATCCGGGCGCGCAACGTACGCGCTCCGTTCGGAAACTCTCCCGCCTTCATTCGACGAAAAAGCTCGCTATTCTCGGCTACCGAGCGGCAGCGAAAAGGACTGTCTTTACCCGGCTTATCCGGTGTTCCTCGATAAATTTCCGTTTCTTCCGGGTTCAAATCGCACACATACGCACGCCCTTTAACAATCAACGCCTCAGCATACGCATAAAGCTGGTCAAAATAATCACTTGTAAAGAACGGCTCCACGTCCTTAAGGCCTAAACGGCCTTCCGCCCATCCCGCGATCAGCCACTTAACATCACCTGTAATAGACTGCACATACTCGACTTCTTCTTTGGCAGGATTTGTGTCATCCATCCTTAAGTTACAGCGGCCCTGATAATCAACAGCAATACCGAAATTCAGACAAATCGATTTGGCATGGCCAATATGCAGATAACCGTTAGGTTCCGGTGGAAACCGCGTCACAATACCCTCAGGATATCTTTTTTCATTCACATGCGCCGCAACGATCTCACGAATAAAATCAAGAGACCTACCTTCAACAGGAGTGTCCATAGCTAACCTTTTAATTGAAATTTGTTCATTCGTCATTACCGTAAAAGTTCCGCAAAGAAGACTTTTATAACAATGTATTCCGCAAAAACGAGTGCTTTTAATACATAAAATATTTAAATTTATTAAGAAAGGAACGCAGTTTTTTTGAGAAAAACATCCGGCAACGGCATCTTCAATACTTCGTCGACCGCACTCAGCATCTCCTCTTTCTTGAACGGCTTGCTGAGTGTCTTTTTTACACCAGGAAAACATGCTGCGATCTGCAAAAGATTTTCGGCCTTCAGCCTTAGCCCGCCGGAAACTGTAATGAACTTGATCGCCGGAAAATCTGCCTGAAGCTCCAGGATCGTTTCAATCCCCTCTTTTTCCGGCATGAGAATATCCGTAATGACCAGGTCCGTTGGCGATTCTTTATACCGCAGAATCCCTTCTTTCCCGTTCACGGCCGTTACAACCTCATGCCCGGCGCGCTCCAACATCTCCCGCAACATTGTCCTGAATGAATCATCGTCATCAATGATCAGAATTCTGGCCATAATTGTTCCGCTCCTTTTTATCTGTCAGGAGACTGCCGGCAAATAGACCTCAATACACGTCCCTTGCCCCGGCGCACTCTCGATCAGGACATCCCCGTTAAACCCTTTTATAACCTGACGAACCATAAAGAGGCCGAGACCGGTGCCTTTACCAACTTCTTTCGTGGTAAAGAACGGTTCGAAAATATGCCCCAACACCTCTGCCGTCATCCCGCACCCGGCATCTCTAACACTGATCTTAACATAACGGCCTTCCTGTAAATTTATATATTTCGATAAAAGGCCAGGGTCTACGCTCACCATGACGACGCTGATCTCAATAAACCCGCTCGACTGTTCCATCGCATGCATACTGTTAGAACATAAATTAAAGATCGCCTGTTGGAGCTGAACCTTATCTACGCGAGCTCTGCCGCTGCCGGCCTCAAAAACTTCACGAATATCGGCTCCACCCTTAACAGAAGCCTTGTACAGGCTGACCGCCTCTCTTACGATAGAAGCCACGTCTTCGCTCTCAGCATTGGCTGTATTCGTACGGCTGAAAGCGAGCATTTGCTGAACCAGCTGACGCGCGCTTTCCACCCCTTTAATAATATTCAACAAGTCCGAACGCGTCCTGGAGCCCGGCGCCACCTCATCCAGCGCCATATCCGCATAACCACCGACAGACGCCAGGATATTATTGAAATTATGGGCGATCCCATTCGCCATAATACCGATCGACTCCAACTTCTGGGACTGATACAATTGCGCCAACAAGCTGCCCCGCTCTTCTTCCCATTTCTTGCGTTCCGTAATATCAAAAGAAATCCCGATGACCCCCCGGATAACTCCGTCAATATCAATGAAAGGGATCTTGCTCGTTTCAATCCACCGCTCTCCCTCATCCGTCGACCAACGCTCCTGTATATTCATTCGGGGAACCCCGGAACGAATAACCAGCAGATCGTCCTGATAATACTTCTCCGCGTCCTCTTTTGAATACAACTCAATCATGCTTTTGCCTTCGATCCCTCTCTTGGTCATCCCATGCGCGAGCGCTACATATTGATTCACACGAACAAACCGGTTCTCGGTATCTTTATAAAAAACCATCCCGGGGATATGGTCGAGTATCGCTTCAAACTGTTCGGATAATAACTTATACCGCGCTTCACTCTGAATGACCGCCTTTTCCGCTTGCTTGCGCATCAACGCCAAGCCCAGATTTGTCCCAAGCCCTTCCATGAAGCTGACCATTCCGGACGAAAAGAAATCTTTCTTCAGGCTGTTCAACTGCAACAGGCCGATGATCTCCTGGTCATTACGCACAGGGATCAAGGCGATAGACCGAAACCCGGCATACATACAGCGATTCCTGGGATGCAAACGTGGATCCTGATCAGCCGCAAGCCGCAGCAGCGGCAAAGAATCATTGGTCCAAAAACTCCCCGCCTCCGTAAACCAGGGGCTCGATCGATCCGCCCGTCCCGAGATTGTCAATCCGCAAGTACACTCCAACGGAATACTGCCATCCGCATTCCGGCAACTGCGGCCGTCATGATCTCGCGTAACAATAGAATTTTCGGTCATTAGAAAATCCATGGAAAACCCTTCCTGGGAGAAATACGGAAAATCATCGCCGCTGCGCAACCGCAGCCCAACAGCATCAAAACCCAGCTTTCCTTTGATAACGGCAAGAACAGCTCCGATCACCTCTGTCAGATCCAGAGGGCCATTTAGAATCTTTAACACCTCAATTGAAAGCTCCTGCAGGACAACCACCTGCTTGTATTGCTGATCAAGCTCCGCATAACGCGCCTGCTCTTCTGCCAGCAGAGCTTTCAACTGTATAATTTCAGCCTCTAGAGGCCGTTCCCTGAAACTTTCCTGATCTTGAGCAAGATTATTCATTAAAAGCCTCATCCATGAAAATATATTCTTGCAGACCCTGTCCGCACAGCACTCTCAATATGAACATGATACACGCAATCATCTTCCTGAAAAACATTTTTCTCGCTTTTGGGAACTTTTGGGAACTTTTCTCCATTATAATTTGTCAAAGCTAACAAGAGGTGTGAACGTTTATGACTATAGATGAACAAGCTCTTTTTAATGACAACATCGACCTTGATACAAGTTTGGAATATTTCGGTTCATTCGTACTTAGGGCGAAATTAAGAAAGATTATTTTGTTCTTTCACACAATAAGAAGCTTTTGGGCAAAAGTCTGCAAGGCTTTATG
>DYOU01000157.1 GCA_020720365.1 Candidatus Elulimicrobium sp. | reverse complement strand
ACCAGGATCATCTCACCATGACCGACGAAGCCCTGCGCGCCTTTCGCGGCATTACTGTTCTAGGCTTTGACGTTGTGCGTTCTTCATACGGATTCTTTCCGCACTTTTTGGTGGAAGTCAGCGAAGAGGACGCAAAGAAAAAAGTTGAAGCGCTCTCGGAATATGAAACATACCATGACAGATATTATTTCAACAGCGAGTTGACTCGCTCCATTATGGTGCGGCATGGCGCGCTGGCAGAAATCCCTTTTGCAGAAGGCTTTGATATTTTGAGGATCGTGGGCAAGTTCGAAAAATAACAGGTTCATCCTTCCCGACGGCAATCAATATGTCGGGAAGTTTTTTCATCCCCTTTCTTTGTTGACAATTCCCATCCAAAAACCATATAATGAACCTAGATACTGGAGGATGTATGTTAACGCAGATATTTATCAGTTACTCGCACTCCGACACAGAATTTGCAAGCAGATTGACAAAAGACCTCGAGCAGGCAGGCTATGAAGTCTGGCTTGACCGAACGGACATTCAAACTGGCATGCGCTGGGACGATGAGATCGTCAAAGGCTTGAACGCCAGCAAGATATTCCTTGTTTTGCTATCCAATAATTCCACCGCGTCGCAGAATGTGAAAGATGAGATCGGGTATGCAATGGATCACAACAAACAGATCCTGCCCATTTTATTGGAAGCCTGCGAAGTTCCGTTTCGCTTACGCCGTGTCCAATACGTGGACTTCACTGTGCTGAAATTTAATGAGGGGATTCAAAAGGTTCTAACCATCCTGAAATCTTTTAAGCCCAACCAAGAATCCGAATCAAAAGCAAAACCGTCCGCTAAAAAGGAGAAACCCATGGATCCCGCTACACTTGCTGTAACTGCAACCACCCTACTCGCGCCTTATCTTGCAAAACTCGGCGAATCGTTCATAGAGGAAGCCGGATCTCGCCTGCCTGATAAAGTTGGAAAAGTTTGGGAAATAATCGCTGCCCGATTCAAAGGAAACCCGACTGCTTCAAGCGTTGCAAATGATCTCGTTAAAAAAGCTGATGATACCGACAACCAGGAGGCATTCACGCTTCAATTAAAGAAATCCTTGAAAGAAGATGAAGAATTTGCCAGCGCGCTCCAAGCCATGCTCAAAGAAGCGCAGGGACAGATCAGCAATGTTGGCGATGGCGCAGTTGCCACAAACGGGAGTATCGGCGTGGGCAGGATTGAGATCGGCGGCGATGTGAGTGGAAATATCGTGGTCGGCAACAATAATCAGGTCAATGATAGGCGCGGAAAAAGGAAATAACACCTTGAATATTATCGTTTTCTTTAGAGGTTAGCATGACAAACTTATCCGTCGGCGGCAATGTAACAGATAGTGTAATAGTGTGTGGAAATGACAATTACGTTATCAAGATCGGGGATGTAAATGGCG
>DYOU01000056.1 GCA_020720365.1 Candidatus Elulimicrobium sp. | reverse complement strand
ATATTCATCAATCCATTATATTTTTACAGGAAGAATCATTCCCCTCTCTTTTCACATCGCCAGCTCTTTAGCTCGATCCTTGGCGGCACTCATTGCCGCCAATAGCACCCCCGGCATATCCTTAGCCATCAACATATCTGTTGCCGCCTGAGTCGTGCCTCCTTTAGACGTCACCTTCTGCCGCAGGCCTTCTGCCGTATCCTGACTTTGTGTCAACATTTCAGCACTACCGCGTAATGTCTGAACCACCAGAAGCTCTGCCTCAGACTCGGAAAAACCGAACTTACGCGCAGCCTTCATCATCGATTCTGCCAAAAGAAATACATACGCAGGGCCGCTACCGGAAACAGCCGTTACCGCATTCATCATTTTCTCCGGAACAACCATCACCGGCCCAACAGACATCAATATGTCCTGAGCTTTCTTCAAATCTCCACTCGTCGCATACTTTCCTCCGGATACAGCCGTAACCCCCTGCGCGATCAGCGCTGGAAGATTGGGCATCGATCGCACTACACGCACATTCCCTCCCAGAGCTTTTTCAATAAATGAAGCCGTTATTCCTGCCGCGATCGAAATAAACAACTGCCGTCCAAGAGCAGGCTTCATGCTCGACAAAACCACGGCCATATCCTGCGGCTTGACCGCCAGCAAAACAACATCAGCCCCCGTCAACGCAAACACCGGAGAATCAACAAAGGAACAACGGTACTTCTTTTTCAGATACACACAACGCTCAGCCCGCGCCTCACAGATCACACACGTATATTTCTTATGCAATCCCGAAAGAATCGCCTCACCCATATTCCCTGCGCCAATCAATGCTATTTTCATTGCCATGCCTCAATCCTTTTAACGATCAGGAAGATCGACCCTTTATTTAAAAATCAAACTCCCAATGCGGATCATTGTAGCTCCTTCTTCAAGCGCAATACCATAATCACCACTCATCCCCATGGAAAGGATTTTCATCTGAATATTACCCTCCAGCGGACGAAGAGAATCAAATAATTGCCGGCAACGATGAAACACCGACCGCACAGCGCTCTTGTCTTGTGTTAAAGGTGCCATTGTCATAAGACCCCTCATATGCACATGACTTAACACCTTGACAGCCTCCAGGAACGCGGGCATAGCCTCTTCAGGTAAACCGAATTTCTGCTCTTCTTTCGCAATGTCCACCTGCAACAGGATATCCTGGACCTTACCCATCTCCACCGCACGTTTATTGATCTCCTGCACCAGCTTGACGCTATCCACTGACTGGATCAAATCAAACAGCTGAACAGCGTCTTTCACTTTATTGGTCTGCAAATGACCAATTAAATGCTTTGTAATACCTGTACAGTTAACCTGTTCAAACTTATCCTTCGCCGCCTGAACCCGATTTTCTGCGATATCCTTCAAACCGGCGGCCAGCGCCTCATTAACCGCCGATGCGTCAGAATATTTAGTCACTCCCACAATAAGGACTTCTTGAGGATCTCTCCCGCAGCGGGCACAAATATCTGCCACTGAATGTTGCAGCGATACCAGATTTTCTTTAAGCATTAATAACATCCAGTGAAGGCTCTGATGCGCTTAAAACTTTATTGACTTTATCAAGCAGTTCCTGAAAACGAACCGGTTTAATCATATACTCAACCACTCCGTTACGCCGAAATATGGGCTCCATTGAGCCATAGGCTGTTAACATAATAACAGGTGCTTTATCCGCCCCGGGGATCTTTTTACGCTCATTCAGGAATGAATATCCGTTCATATGCGGCATTTCCACATCAAGAATGATCAAATCCACCGGGCCTTCCTTGATCACCTTCAACGCAGACTCTCCATCATGAACACCTATTGTCAGAAACCCTTCATTGCCAAACTTCCGCTTGGCAATATCAACGACCAATTCCTCATCATCCACGATCAAAATCGTTTTTGCCATACTATTCCTCCGAATTATCACTCCTTAAAAACACAGCGACGTGAAATCTTCTTCTGTGAATGCTTCTTTTTACTCTCGAGGATCTTTTCTTTCAATGCCCTTGGCTTCTGACGATTCCGGCGGCGCTCACATTCGCGGTTTGTTTCAATGCGCTGGCGTTCCTGCTCTTTTTGTCCTTCAACCTGTTTAACTAACAGTTGCCGGGCCAAAACACGATTCTGACTCTGTAACCGGAACTTCTGGCATTTCACTGCAATCCCTGTTGGAATATGCACAAGCCTGACAGCCGTTGATACTTTATTCACATTCTGTCCGCCAGGACCTGAAGACCGAATAAAATCCTCTTGAATATCCGCTTTTTTGAGCATGCCTTTAATCTCTGATCACGTCTGGATGAAAAACAATCGCCGCCCATTCCCGACCTTGAACCAGTCTAACCGGATAAACTCCTGCCTGTGCAAAAGCTTTTTTAACACGCACAATATTCTTAAGTGATACCCCTGATATAACCAAATACCCCCCTGGCTGAACAAAAGAAAGAATGCGATCACGAAACTGGATCAGATCAAACGACACAAGATTAGCCGCCACAAGATCAAATAACTTTACGGGTTTGAAATCTTTCACATCACAGGCTGTCAATTGACACGTTAACTGATTCGCCCTCAAATTCTGCCGAGCCACCCTCACTGCTGACGGGTCAATGTCAAAACCCACACATTTTTTCGCCCCGCATTTCAATGCGACGATCGCCAGGATACCGGAACCCGTGCCTACGTCCAGGAACGACGAAAATTTCCCAGTCAAACTTTCAATAACCTGCGCTGTAAAGCGGGTCGTCTCATGTAAACCTGTCCCGAAAGCATTCGTTGTATCCAGATAAACAGGAATTTTTCTAGCCGGACAAACACGGACCTCCTGCCACAGAGGGATCACATGAAAACGACGTGTCAATGAAAACGGCTTCCAACATTTCTTCCACCGGGATGACCAGTCACTCTCCCGATGCACACAACGAAAAATACTAACGCCTGCGGCCTTAAATCCTTTAAAGATCTTGTATATCCTATCGGCCGAGGCTTTATCTGCCTCATAAATTGACAATGAACGAACCTCACGCCCCTCCTCTTCAACCAAAGAAGATAAAGAATAACCACAGGCTTCCAAAAAAGAAAGCGCTCGACACCTAATCGATGGCAATAACGATAATTTAAACCCTACTTGATATTGAATCGATTCTTTTTTCAATTCACTCTTTTTTATAATTTAACAACATTGGCCGCCATTGCCCCTTTCGGCCCCTGAATCAGTTCAAATTCAACTTCCTGATCTATCGACAGCGTCTTGTACCCATCTCCCTGGATCACCGAATAATGCACAAACACATCGCGTCCTTCTTCACCATCAGGCACAATAAAACCAAAACCCTTCTGATTATTGAACCACTTCACTTTCCCTTTGGTAAGAACTTTTACGGACATTCGGCCTCCTTTGAATTTATTGCCCTCTCGATCCACCTATTTATAAAAAAGGCCATTAAGGATTTCTCCTGAATGGCCTTCTGTTATCTTTTACCTTGTACGATCTGTTTCTTTTTCATGACACAAAGATTATAAAGTCCGCCCTCACAAGCGTCAACGAATAATGCGTATTTCTTTATGCCTTGCTTTTCCCCTGATTAGCCACCCCGGCGATCCTAGCCTGGATCTTCGCCTGATCTCCCAAATAATAATCCTTCACATATTTGAAATCTTTATCAAACTCGATCACCAAAGGAATCGCTGTCGGAATATTCAATTCAGCAATATCCGCATCGCTGATACCCTTGATATACTTCACTAAAGCCCGTAACGAATTACCATGAGCCGCAATGATAATCTTCCGGCCTTTTAAGACCTGCGGAACGATCTCAACAAACCAATACGGCAGAACTCTGGCCACACAATCCTTCAGGCATTCGGTCAATGGAAGCTCTGCCACAGAAACATCTGCATAACGCGGATCCTTACCCGGATACATCTCACTATCTTTTGTCAAGGGAAGCGGAGGGACATCATAACTGCGGCGCCACTGCTTGAACTTCTCCTCACCGTATTTCTTTAACGTATCTGCTTTATCCAGCCCTTGTAAAGCCCCATAATGCCGTTCATTTAACCGCCAGCTTTTCTTTACCGGGATCCACAAAAGGTCTGTTTTATCAAGAACCGTATTCAATGTTTTATTCGCACGGCGCAACACAGATGTGTACGCCAGATCAAACACATAATTTTCTCTTTTAAGAACATCTCCAGCTTCTTCAGCCTCCTGAATACCACTCGGAGCAAGATCAACATCCACCCAACCCGTAAAACGATTTTCTTTATTCCAGGCGCTTTCTCCATGACGAATCAGAACGATCTTATACACTGATATACCCTGCCTTATTTTATTGAATATTTAATTAAAATTATTTTATAAAAAATTAGTTTTATTTCTTTTTTGCTTTAGTTTCTTTTCCAAATTTCGGTAAATGGTACGCTACCCAAGCTGAAGCATACTCCGCAAACCAGTTATCCGCCGCCTTGTCAAAACCAACATCATAGCCAACCATTTCACTTTGAAGCCACTTATGACGATTGATCTCTTCCACAACTTCTTTCATTTGAAGGAGTTTTTCACGGTCAAGTTGCACAGGTTTGTCCTTTCATTAAATTGTTAAAGATAAAACGAATTATACCTGCACACTACCTATCCGTCAACTTAATTCTAACTGGTATCAAAGATTGCAAAGCACTTTCAAGTAAGCACTTACAATCCAACATTTCCCCTGAGCGCAAACGCAGCAACCCCGAAGGCAACCGCCACATTCAATGAATTCTTGACTCCCATCATCCGGATCTCGATCGTATCATCACACAACTGCATCAATTCCTCCGAAACACCTTCCACTTCATTACCAAGAATCAGGCAGATTGGACATTTTGGCAAATACTCATTATGAGCAATAGCCCCCTTTGCTTGTTCTAAAGCCAGGATCGCGTACCCTTCGACCTTCAATGCCTCAAGTAGACCCTTTGCATCTTTGTGATACTCCCAAGGCACGCTTTCCTCTGCCCCCAATGCGGTCTTGGCGATCCCTCCCTGCGGAGGATACCCCGTGATCCCGCACAAAAATAATTTGCGAACACCAACTCCATCCGCAGCACGAAAGATAGCCCCAACATTAAGCAAGCTGCGAATATTATCAAGAACCACAACCATAGGAACTCGAGTCAATCGGCTTAAGAGAATTTGACGTGCAATAATATCTCCGTGCGTTAATTTTTCACTCACTGTGCCCAATGCTCCAAAAAATACAATCCGGCAAAAAGATTAGGGCCGACCAAACGGCCTTTCTTCACCTGGGCTGTAAGCCAAGTATTGATCCTTTTTAGAGGAACTTCATGAATTTTAATATTCTCCTGATCATCAACACCCCCTCCAGACCCCACCTTCTTCAAGCCCGTTGCATGGACGATCGTCACCATATCACAACACATCCCTGCCGATACCGGACCAACAAAGAATGTCCTTATTTTTGCCGGGCAATACCCTGTTTCCTCGATCATTTCACGCCGCGCCGCCGACAGAACACTCTCCCCCTTCAATCCCCGGCTATCTCCCACCAACCCAGCCGGAAACCCGATCGTTAACCTTTGTACCGGATGGCGAAACTGCTCAACCAGAATAACTTTATCATCGTCGGTCTTCCCCACAATAATAACCACTCCGGTACAATTCACCCGTTCCACATACTCCCATCCGTCTTTTACAACAAGGCGTAGATACTTCCCTGCCATAATAGTGCGATCGTGACAACCCTTCTTTCTGATCATAAACATCCTCTCCACTGCTGAACAACTTCATCGATCAAAGGAGCTATCATCTCTTTTGAAAAATCAAATCGAATACCCGCCGCTGAGAATAATTCCGGCAATGGGCGAGAGCCTCCCAAGGACAGTCCTTTCTTGTAAAGATCCAAAGCCTCGCGAGGAGAACATTTAAAGCGCTTCCAGATCTGCAAAGCACCTAATTGAGCGATCCCGTATTCAATATAATAAAAGGGCACTTCAAAAATATGCAACTGACGATGCCACAAATACGCCCGTTCTTCCTCCAGTCCTGACCAGTCAACGACGCCACCCCCAAATTCTACCTGAAACTGCCCCCATGCCTTCCGTCGATCTTGCGATGTATGCGTAGGGTTCTCATACATCCAATGCTGAAAAGCATCCACTGTCGCCACCCAGGAAAGAGTAGAAACAATGCCTTCCAAAAGTTCAACCGTAGAGCGTTTGGCATCCTGAGATGAATAAAACTCTCCCATATAATTATCTGCCATCAATTCCATTGACATTGAAGCTACTTCACAAAATTCCATCGGAGCGTGCCGATACTCCACCAGAGGATCTTTCGAACACAGATACGCATGAAAAGCGTGTCCAGACTCATGCAGAAGAGTCCTGACGTCATCATCCACACCAACCGCATTCATAAAAATAAACGGCTTGCGCGATTCCTCAAGCGTATTCTGATACCCTCCAGGCGCCTTACCTTTTCGACTCTCAAGGTCTAACAAACCGGCACCTCTCATATCCTGAAAAAGCCCCATTAGTTCATCGTCCAACCGTCCTATCATCGCCCCCACACCATCGATCAACGCACTTGCCCCCTTGAATGGTTCCAACGGCTGCCGCGATAAAGGATCTACTGCCCCGTCCCATGGCCTTAATTGATCAAGGCGCATATCTTTCTTTCTGCGCAGATCAATCTCACGCCTTAAAGGAACAACAATATCCTTAATAGACCTGTGATATGCTTTACAATCCGCTTCAGTATAATCAAAACGATGATACGCCTTGAACATATAATCACGAAAATTTGAACATCCAGCATTCACCGCCACCTCCTGACGGATCCCCCTCATCTTGTCAAAGATACCCTCTAAAAGATCTTTATCCTTCATCCGACGATCCGCCGTCGCCCTCCAGGCTCGCTCACGAGTATCCCGATCCGTCATCAATAAGAACTTTGACATTTCCGGCAAAGTGCGCTCCCTACCTTCAAAATCAACCATCATCGCGCCATACACGGACTGGTATTCCTGAGACAATAAAGCAACCGCTGTCTGAAGAGGCACATTTTTATCCACGAATAAATTCACATCCGCTTGTGTAGCCCGTAAAGAAACCTCGTAACGCTCCTGATCCAGAGGAAATTGCGCAAAGAGAGACAGAAACCGCTTATTCAATTGATGCGCCAGCGGCTTAACCGCAGGATCAACATTCTCAACAAAAGACTGATACGCGCCCGCTTTCACCGGATCATCCGTTGCACACGTCATCTCAATATACAGGATACTTCCCGCCTGACTCAATGCGGCCCCAAACTCGGAACCGTCCAGGATCCACCTTTCAAAATCTTCCGTTGTCCCCACCTCTCGTGATAAAAGACTATTCAAAAGCCCAACAACCACCGCCTTATCGGTCAGATCTACTGACGCTGGGACAAACCTTCGCGGTTGAGCCAACGGTAATGATTTAAGATCTATCATATTTTATTCTCCCTTTTTGAAGAAATACCGTACCATCACCTTTGCCAAGACGCAATCAAAATCAGCAAAGCAATTCTTTCCTTGTAACACCAAGATGATAATGTCCTAATTGACCAAAATAAAAATGTCCTAATCT
>DYOU01000055.1:2414-7930 GCA_020720365.1 Candidatus Elulimicrobium sp. | reverse complement strand
GGATAAACAAACACATCCGCCAAATTATAAAAAACCACCAGATCCTCATCACTCAAATGCCCTGTCATTAACATATCCGCGCTCAGCCCAAGCTCTGTGATCTTATTCATAACCGAAGCATTCCCCCAGGCTTTACGTCCAATAAGAACTAATTTGTGCTCAAAACCACTCTGTTGCTTCAACAAAGCAAAAGCCTCTAATAATATCTTTAAATTCTTCCTGGGCTCAAACGAGCCCACTGATAAGATAAACTTCTTAGGCATTACCCAAGAAGGATCCACCTTCTTCATTCTTCTCTCAAGATCATCGGAAAGCTTTTTCTTATCTGCGATCACCCGGAAGCGCTCATTGATCGATTCATACGTATTAACGATCCTGCTCTTCGCCATTCCCGTATAACGGCTAATATCTTCCCGCGATGATTCTGATACCGTAATGATACACTTGGCCCGCCGTAAAGCGAGCTCTGAAAGAGGCTTCATATACAGTTTATTCTTCCAGGACGTTGTTTCAGGATACTTCCACATTGTGGCATCATGGATCGTCATCACATGCGGAACGCTTACCAGCAAACCCGGCGGGAATGCCGGAAAATGCACCAGGTCCGGCTGAAGCTTTCGTAAGACCGACGGTATCCACACCTGCTCACAATAAAGCTGGCTCGTTGAAGGGCAAACAATAAACTCTGCCTTCCCGCGAAAAACTTCCAATTCAGGCTTAATCGACTCCTTACACAGCACAATAAATCTGGTTGCCGTGTTCTCAGCCAAAAGATGCTTCAATAAATTAAACGCATAATATTCAATACCTGTAGTTTTCCGGCAAAGCGATGTGGCATCAAACGCGATCTTCATACTAATGTCCTATATAAACATTCAATATCTGTGATCACTTTATCCGACGAGAACTCATTAGCCGACGAACGACATAATGCAGACATCTCTAAACTTCTACCCACAACTCTTGCCATCGCAGACTCCATTTCAACAGGATCTCTTCGGCGCACAATGCTGCCATTTACTCCGTCCTGAATCACCATCGCAATCTGACCCACATCCGTGGCTACTGCCGGAACCCCGCAGGCTAACGCTTCCAGCAATACAATCGGCATACCCTCCCAAAGAGAAGGAAGAACAAAGACATTCGCAGCATTAAACAAAGCAGGCAACTTCTCATGCGCCACATTACCTAAAAATAATACATCCGTAATACCTGCATCTACAAAACGCTGCTGTAGCCGCTCCCGCTCACCGCCATCGCCTGCGATCACAAGAAACCCATCGCCCCTGTTATGCTTACGTAGAAGAAAAGCATCGACCAGAAGATCCAAGCCCTTTTGTTCATGCAAGCGCCCCACAAAAAGAAAAACCCTGGCTTTTGGATCGATCCCGAAGATCTTTCTGCAAGTTAGTCGATCCATCGGACAAAACTTTGCAAGATCTGTAAATGTCGGAAGAAATTGAAACCGATCGGCAATAGCGGAAAACTTCTTTGTATAATATTCTACTCCCTCGGCATTAACCAGGATCACCTTATCGACCCTGTTCATTACGAAAGCTTCCATATTTAAATAGAACCAATTAAACCAGCCTTTACTAAAAAGCCCATGATCTTTGGCCAATTCATGATGCTTGGAAGAACCATGAATGGTCAAAACAACAGGAACACCCTTTTTCTTAAAGATAACAAACGGGAGCGCTAATTCCACACGATGAAAATGAAGCACATCCGCTGAACACTGGATCATCCGCCGATGAAAGAATAAAGACCAAAGGAAACGGGCATTCAAAGGAACGCCCTTCTCATAGGTCACATGTTGATGATCAACAGAAAGGATCGGAAAAAAGTCCGCTGTATTGCCTTCAAAAGAAAGCCGCCCCCAACAGCCCAAAGAATGTTTCATCGCCCGGGTCACCCCCACAAAAGAATGACGCACACCATCATGCGAATGCTTCAATAATTCCTTCACATAACTGGCAATACCTCCCTCGGCAACCCCATTCAGATCACTCGCATAAAAATGAACTACTCTCAATGTTGAAGGATCAACAGCCTTCCTTTCAACAGCCATCTTATAAACACCCAACGTGCGCCGCGCAATAAAAGCCCAATCGTATTGCTTAAGCACATACTCTGTTTGTACAGATCTTTCTTGCGCAGACCAGGGACAAGCCGCGATCTCCTTCAACTTCTCAACCAAAACAGCCACAGCCCCGGGCTTGAAATAATTCTTCTCCGGAAGGGCGATCTCGCGCGTAGCGGCGATATCTGATACCAAACAGTTCAAGCCATATCCCATAGCTTCCAGCAGAGCTATCGGCGCGCCTTCATAATACGACGGTAATACAAAAACACCTGCATTACAGAATACTTCACGTAAAGGATCTCCCGTCAGGAAGCCCGTCAATACAACTCCCGGAGTACGCGCGGCTTTCTCTTTCAAGTCCCGGCTATACTGATCATCATGGTCTGAATCTCCAACGATCACCAGCCTCCAATCCAGGCCCTTCACCCTGGAATACGCTTCCAGAAGATCATGAACACCTTTTTCGGGGACCAGGCGGCCCACAGCCAGAAAATAACGGCCCGGCTTTAGTTGATTCACCCTCAGCTTCTCTCCAGGCTCAAGCGGCCCCTTAAGGCTTACCCCATTGGGGATCACCGCAGGCATCTTGCCATATTTTCGGGCATTCTCATGAGCTGAATGCCAGGAAACCGCGATCACTTTATCGGCAAAGCTCACTCCCAGACACTCACAACAACGCAAGAAGATCTTCGCCAAAGGCCCCCATTTTAAATGACGATAATTCTCCCCGTGTGTTGTTAAAACAACACGCAGCCCCAAAAGCCTGGCTAAAGGAACAAAGAAACCCGGCCCAATACTGTGAATATGCAGGACATCCGGTTTATGCCGGCGGGCAATGAATACCGCCAGGAGCGTATGCAAAAAACTTTCCAAATGCTTGTGCCGAATAGAGAACAAAGGAACAAGCTTCACCCCGCGGTACATATACGGCTCCCTGCCGACATACGTCCTTCGGGCGAGGACTGTTACATCACAGCCCGCTTCAGCCAGACAGGAATACAGGTTCTGGCAATGCACTTCTACGCCGCCCTGAACGTCAGGAAAACCTCTGGTCCCTATAACAACGATCTTCATTCTCTATGTGGCTCCCAATAAGCGACGGATCATAAGAACAACCGATGATTCAAAGATCCCTGAAAGACGCACCTTGAACACAAACAAGGGAACGTCACGTATACCCAGACGATGCACTTCAAACATATCCAAAGGATCTTCGACCGCGCCATTCTCCATTGTGACTGCGCATTTATAGCCGCTCGCTTTCACCAGATCTTTCACTAACCCGCTATATTGATCTTTCTTGCCTTTGGGATACGCAAAACATTTTACCCGGCACCCCAAGGCCTGTTCAAGCACCTCTCTGGAGCGCCGCAATTCTTCTTCTACCTGAGCGGGCGGAATATCTGCCAGCACAGGATGCGTACATGTATGGCTGCCAAAAGAGATCCCCTGCCCCTGCATGACCTTGATCTGATCCAGCGTTAACATCCCCAGATCCGTCCGGCCAACCCTGTCGGCGATCAAAAAAATAATGGCCGGGATCTTTTTCTCCTTTAGTATCGGGAACGCATACTGAAAATTATCCCAATACCCGTCGTCAAACGTAACCGCCGCCAGGTCAACCTGTGAATTCCGGTTAATAGGATCGATCACCCGTTCCAGCGAAACCACCCGATACCGGTGAACCAGGTAGCTCATCTGTTCCCGAAAATGTTTTGGGCTTACCGACATTTCGAGATCAAGCGCCCCTTCGTGAACCCGATGATACGTTAATATAATGCGCCGCTGTTTCTTGAAAACGTTCTTGCGTACAAAATTATACAAAAAAATGATCCCTGAATAATACAGCACAAAAGACCCCGCTACCGCGATCTTCCAGGAGAGGTTCAACTTTTCTGTCGTATTATTCCGGTAACCCTCATACGCCATTATTTCTTCTCCATTGCCAGACGATACACCCGCATTAAGCGCTCATAATGCGTAACCGGATCAAGTTCCCGCTCAACCATTCTCCGCGCATTCTGTCCCATCCGCACAATACCCTCAGGATCCGCGGCTAACCGACGGATCTTATTCCGAAGATCGTCCGCATTAAAAGATGTAAAAGTATACCCTGTTTCGCCGTCTTTTACCAATTCAGGTATTCCGCCGATACGCGCGCCTACTACAGGCTTGCCCAAAGCAAAAGATTCGATCACAGCCAGGGGGTGATTCTCATAACACGCCGACGGCATAATGGTGAACAGGCTGCCCTTCACTTCATTCCGCAAGGCTTCCCCCGACATAAATCCCAGGAATTTAATATTCTGGTGCCCCTCGGCGCTGGTTTGCAATCCAGCTTTCAGAGGGCCGTCGCCAATAAATTTCAACGTTACATCCAAGCCCTTTACAGCTTCAACAAGAAACTGCACACCCTTCTCATGCGATAACCGCCCCACATAAATAATTGAATTCTCCCGCGCTTGATACACAGGCGTAAACGCGGCGGCATTAATAAAGTTCGGAATATGTTCGATCCTGCCCTTAAAACCCATTTCGAACATTTTCTCCCTCAGGAAAATACTGGGAGATATGAACACATCCACCAGATCATAAATATGCAGCAGTTTATGATGCAAATACATTTCTGTTGTGCTCAGAAAACTCTTTACACGAGAATCTTTCACGCATCCGCGTAACAAGCACTGATAATATTTCCCGCCCTTGCAGGCTTCACATACCTTCCCATCGGCCACCATGGAATACGACGCGCACACACCCTTGTAATCATGCAGGGTCATTACGATCGGAATACCCGCCTTCTTCAGAGTGTAAATAATAGACGGCGAGATCTGATGATAAATATTATGTAAATGAGCGATATCCGGCTTATACGCTCCCAACAACTGGCGCATTTTATTTTTGGCTTCAACCGAATACAGGATACTCGACACAACCTTGAGCACATGCGGCAGATCCCGGCGCGTATAATCCAGATTCCCCACAAAGTATTTTGAGAAGTCCGTGGCATGATTCCGGGAATGCTTCATGGAAAAGAAGCCTACCTCATGCCCATGAGAACGCGCCAGCTCCGCTTCGTCGAACATAACCTGTTCGGCGCCGCCTTTTAGAAAGAAAAATTTATTGGCGAAAAGGATCTTCACGCAAGCATCCTGGTATAGATCTGCTCTAACCGGGCCACACAAGCCCGGATCTCAAAATTTTCACGCACATTCCGGCGGCCTTCTTCACCCAGCGCCTGCGCACGAGCAGGATCCATTAATAGACCTGCCACCGCTTCGGCTGCCTTGGTAATATCCCTGCCTTCGATCGATATGGCACCGCCCTTGGCTGCAATTTCAGCAGGCCCATGCGTAAGAAAACCCACCACAGGAATGCCAGATGCCATCGCTTCCAGAAGAACGATTCCAAACGGCTCCCAACGTGAAGT
>DYOU01000055.1:0-2314 GCA_020720365.1 Candidatus Elulimicrobium sp. | reverse complement strand
CTTACATTCACTCTTCATCTTTGAAATAAAATAAAACAATAATCCTACATGCAAAGTTTCATACTCCGGGAAAAAGATATTCGAACTTGGCAACAATACTACCTGCCCAACCAGAAAATAATAAATACCTTCTGCTATGGCTTGAGCTTCAACATTCCCATATTTCATAATATAGGACACATCTCGAAACATGATCCAAAACAAAAAAAGCACTAACAATAACCCTGGAACACCAAATCGTATTAACACAGCAAACAAACCAATGTCAGCCATTAAGAAATGCTGCTCTCCTCCCTCATATTCAGGGCTTCCCGGTACTGTTGTAGAAGTTACACCTGTACCCAAGAACCAGGTTTTCTTTAAATATTGAAAATAAAATTCAATCCCTTTTCGGCGAATATCAATATTACCTCCTTTATTATCCGTAACTTCATCCTGAGTTTGTTCAATAATAGCGAGAATAGGATTACGACTAGCCTTATTACTTGACATTAAAGTCGTCCATAGAAACAATCCTATTCCTATAATAACAGCGGAAAACAATACAACTCCACTCCAATGTTTGAGCCTGTTAGGCAATGAACACAAATATACAATAATTGTAAGAATTACCGAAACTAATAACTGCCTGGTCATATTACAAAAAAAGAACTGATACAGGATAATAACACCACCGAAAATTAACCAGGACCGCCACTTCGCAAAGTGCTCCATCTTCAACATCGCCATAATATAATACAGAGCCCAAATAGTAGGCGTCACATACGTTGCCAGGCGAATCCCACCAGCTCTCTCCCCCGATACTCCATTCGTCATGGCTTCATTAAAGATCACCCCGCCGCCTAAAAGCTGAGCATCAATAATAACAAAGAAAGACACCGCTACTGCCGATACTAAAATGAATTTATAAAAATTCCTGATCTGTTCAAATGAGAAATCAACATTGAAGAGATAAATAATAACAAATAGTAAGAAAAACCAGCGAGGTTTCATAATAAATGAAGAAACAGACTGCCCAAGCATAAGATATGAACCAAAACCTGAAGAAAATAAAATAACACCCCACAAAACGATACAAAATATAAAATACGTATCATTAATCGGGAGAAAATGCTTATTCCTGCGAAATGCAATTATTAATTGAAAGAATAAAGCTCCGACTAAAATAAGCACCACAATATCCGCATACATCCAGAAAGGCATTCCAAAGTTAAAGGTCTGAAAAAACTGCTCAAAGATCATAAAAAGAACCATAATGAAAATATACGGCATCTTTACAGACAATGACATGACCACAACAAATAAAATGAGCACCAATACATATATTGGATTCACTAAGGCAAGCTGAACACACAATGCGGTTGCTAAAACCGCTGTTATTATCCCTAACCCCTTCATTGTAACCTCTTCAATAAAACCAGTTTCATTTTAATAAAGCTTCTAACGCCATAAACTTGCGCTGACATTGTTCTTTCGAACGCAAAACCCAAAAAACAGACTTCTCTACCTGCCATATCCCTCTGCACAACAGCTCAAATCCCCTGGCAAGCCAGGAACCATAACAACATTCCATATAATAAACAGAAGCCTTAAAACAAGCCCGCAATGTGCTAACCTTCAACTCATTCGTTGTACTGCTGGCTCCACCCAAATGAATGATTTGAGCCTCATGATAATAAAGAATCTCATATGGGCTCTTCTTATATACCCTGCGGCAGAATTCAGCATCTTCAAAATACATAAAGATCTTGTCATCCAACATTCCGATCGCATCAAAGACCTGCCGCGACACCCAAAAGAAACACCCCGATAAAGAGTCTACTTTCCTTGTATCATTATGATCCCAACCCTTCATATACTTCCAATGCGTCACTGGATCCCAAATATCCTTAATGATCCCTTTGGTAAAAAAGATCAATTCCGACAAAAAGTTAGGATGATGATAACAAGAGTGCTGAAGAGAACCGTCTTTATTAAGCACCTTGCACCCGATCACTCCCGCCTTTGGATTGCGTTCCGCATACTCAAAGGTCTTCTTCAAACAATCCTGCAAAACGATGGTGTCGCTATTCAACAACAATACATATTTGCCCTGCGCAATCGCAATCCCCTGATTATTGGCTTTGGCAAACCCGGAATTATCCTTATTCGCTATGATCTTGACCTCCGGGAACCTTTTCCGTAAAACGGGCAAGCTATCATCAACAGAGGCATTATCGACCACGATCACCTCATAAGAAATGCCCTTAGTCGTTTTCAGAACAGAATCCAGGCAATCCATTAATAACTGCCGAGTATTGTAATTAACAATAAT
>DYOU01000156.1 GCA_020720365.1 Candidatus Elulimicrobium sp. | reverse complement strand
AACGTGCCACCCCCTATTCCTGTTTTGGACGAAATTACCAGACCGGATCAGGAAGGCTGAAATTCAAAGCCGCTTGTCAGAAATTCTTAATCAACCCGAGCCGATATCAGGATCAGCCGCGATTCTTGTTAACGGAGACTTTCCTGTTATCGGCGAATGAAAAAACAGGCATTAGCTTAGCGTATGAATAACCTAATCACAGAGCCATTAGTTTCTATCGTTATTGTGAACTGGAATTATCAGCAGTTTGTTGCTCAAGCAATTGATTCCGTCAAACATCAGACCTATACACGCTGGGAATGCGTTGTCGTTGACAACGGTTCTTCAGACAAAAGCATCGAAGTCATAGAGCGTGCGATAAAAGGCGATGACCGCTTCAAGGTTCTTCGCCTTGAACACAACATAGGTCATTTTGCTGGCGCCATGGCTGCCCTCGAGCATATCACAGGATATCTGGTCGCGTTTCTTGATGCCGACGATTATTATCTTCCTCAATTCTTATCGAGCCACGTCCAGGTTCACCTATCTGCTATTAAGCCTACCGCTTTCACTTCAAGCAACGCGGTTATGGTCGACAGCCACAACAACTTGATTAGCGGCGGACTACAACGGTTTGATACTGCCGATGAGAGATTTACGAAGAATCTACCGAAGTATCCCCTGTTGTTGGCCAGCGGGGTGACCCCTGAATATTATGATCGTCTCATGAATGGAACGTATTTTGGTGGAGAAGATCTCGGTTATTGGTATTGGCAACATGGGTCATCGAATGTTTTGCGCCGAGAGCTTATCGATACCTTGAAGCCAACCACAGACGGAGAAATGCCCTTTGGTGGCGTGGATACATATTTTCTGATTCCGCTTTCCGCCATCACGGGCGCAACCGTGATGAATGTATCACTTTCCGCCTATCGCCTTCACGAAACAAATGACTGGAGCCGCATGCCTCAGTTTAACGGCATCCTGGCAGGAAATTTAGATGCTTATGCGAGAAATAAGATCCTTAAACGTCTATTGATTACCACATTGATCGAAAAGGCCGAAATGCTAAGTGCAATAATAAATCCCTCTCATCGTTATTTTCGTTTCTTGGAGATAGTTTCTCATCATTCTGGCGAAATTGTATTGTTGGGGCGGGATTCGGCATTTAGCAGCGACCGGATTATTGACGCTTTGTCGAAGAAAATGCCTTTCTTGGTTAAGACGTTCGGAATTGGTAGTGTATGCCAGGAACTCCGAAAAATAATGCCGTACGAGACATTGTGCAGTGTCATCTCACGCACTTATGGAGGTCGTAGACGCTGGCGCGTACTGCTCTTCTTGTGGAAGAGAGAATTGATCTCTAGGTTGAAAGCCGTGGGTAGGCGAATGTTACAGTAATTCCCGATATGCCAAAAAGCCTAACAAATACAGGTGGCCAGGAATACAGTTTTCGCAAACTTTGCACTGTGCCAAAAACGACCGGCATTAAGATAAC
>DYOU01000155.1 GCA_020720365.1 Candidatus Elulimicrobium sp. | reverse complement strand
GGTCATGATATCCTTAACATCATTTACTCCGGCCAACATTATTCAAATGACGACTACAGTATGATCATGGCCGGCAATATGATTGACCAATCAAAAGTAATTGGCGAATTCAGGCCAGATGATTATTCACCAGAGCTTTTCAAAGGTATCACTCAGGCCGGTCCGGGAACCCTTTTAATTCTTGCCGGTAATAATATCAACCTTGCAAATTCCCACGGGGTTCAATCAATAGGAAACACTGACAACCCAGCGCTTCAGGACGCCTCCCTTCCGCTCAGCGATAGTGGACGGTTTAAGGGTAGCGATATCACAATTATAACCGGTTACGAACTGATCCCCACGCGGGAACAATTAAAAGAGTTTATCACTGATATCAAAGGGAAGTTTTTCCTTTACAGTGTTGCCAAGGGCATATCCGATAGTGCCGACAAAGAGAAGGCCATGGAACTAAGCGGTTTTCTTTCCGGCGCGAGAACCGCAAACGACGCCTGGTCATTATTCTTCCCGAATAAAGAAAAAGAAAATAAAACAAATCAAGATTTACCGGAATTTCTTGCGGGGTTTTCTGAGACAGAAATATCAGAAAGATTCAAAGCATGGCTAAATCAAGCAGAAAACAATCTGGATAACACAGAAAATCCGGGGGCTCTCATTGTAGAATGGTTAAAGAAAGACACTCGTGAATACTCCTTTCAATCATTCCTTAAAGGATATGAGACAGGCATAAAGAAGGATCCCAGTAACAAAATTACCGGTGACCTCAATATGACTACATCAGGGATAATGACTCGCTCCGGGGAAGATGCCATCAACATCTTCACTGCTGGGAATGTCAATGTTGGTGAAACTCGAATCAATAAGGAGAACAATGCCAATCCCAAAGAAACTGGGATCTTTACCAGTGGCGGTGGTGCGATCACCATTCTTGCCGAAGGAGATATCAACGTCAATGAAAGCAGGGTCATGACTTTCCTGGGTAGCGATATGGTTCTTGTCAGTGATTCCGGCAATATAAATGCTGGACGCGGCTCAAAGGGAACGATCACTTCGGGAAGTAATGTTGTTCTTGAAAAAGATGGAATTCGTATGAATATCTTTACCCCTCCTTCCGTGGGCAGCGGACTACGCACACTGACCTATGATCCTGACGGTACCGGTACCCGCAACGCCCCTGAAGAAGGATCCATGTATGTAATCGCCTGGGACGGAATAGTTGATGCAGGTGAAGCAGGGATCGAAGGAGGATCGTTATTTCTTGCGGCAACCCAGGTCTTGAATTCCCAGAACATCAGCGTTGGTGCCGGCTCTGTGGGTGTTCCGTCCACCTCGGGGGCCCCGGTCAGTCTTGGGGCGCTCAGCGGTGACTCCATGTCCGCCACCGAATCCACCACCTCGGATATAGCCAAAAGCACCGCTGGCGCTGGCGAACAAATGGCCGAGACCGCCAAAAAGATCGCCGACACCATCAGCCAGCTTCGGTTCTTTG
>DYOU01000154.1 GCA_020720365.1 Candidatus Elulimicrobium sp. | reverse complement strand
CGATCCTTTGTCGCCCTTCTTTGCGACTTTTCGTCCACCGATTTTACATCACATTTCAGCAATAACTTGCAAACAACCGCTCAAAAGGATTTAACCACGGGCAGCGGGTGCTGACTTTCAGTTTTGTATATCCTCCGCTCCTTGCCAGTTTTCCCGCCACGTTCACAATATTCTGTATCACGCTTTTTATCCGGCGGCGTCCGACATCGAGTTTGACCGGAAGGTCGCCGGGAAAGGAGAGCAGGTCGCAACCAATTTTTCTCAATATGTTGAACGCCAGCATCGCATGTTTAAGGACAAGGGAATTCGTCTGGAACTTGCCGGAAGGAAGTCTCTCGACATCCATATCACTTTTGAGTTCGCTGTGGAACTGTTCCGAAGTCCCGTGCTGATGGTAGAGCTCGATGATAGTTTCCGGCTTGTCAGGAATGCTCGTCCAATATGTCTCAACCTCAATTTCAGGCAGAAGAAACGCCTGTCCCTTCCTGTCAGTCGTTCTTTCCACGACCTTGAACACAATTCTCGTAGCGCCATATCCCTTAACGTTGCGAAAAACTTGCCCATGCCAGACATTTTTCCCGGGACGCTGTTCTTTCATCTCCCCATTCTCCTTTGCAATATCAAGCCATCCTTCAAGAGACTCCCTGCGTAAGTTTCTCTTGATTAAAAAATAGTGATTCTTCTTGTCTTTGAACTCGGCAATATTTTCATCGGAATCATTTCCTGAATCAAAGCGAAAAAGTTTCTTGCGTTCGTATCCACATGCCTCGTCCACAACCCTCATGGTTTCACGTATGAATTCAGGCGTATCTTTCTGGCAGTGCTGTTTGCCCGGCCTCAACTCGCTTCCGACCATGTATCCCTCAACGCCGGCATATGCAAAATTAGGCGAATAGCCGTCGTGCTTTTTGTACGTCCACGAAACACCCTCCTTCTTGCTACCGGAATTGTCAAAAGGAGACACGTCAATATCAACCGGAATATATTTGCCGGAATCAACAGCCACCGAGCTAAGGTGGCACTTCTTGAGCAGGGATATATTGAACTGGCTTATGGCATCGTCGAACGCTTCGCGCACGGCATCGAATCTCTGGCGCAATGTCTCGGAAGACGGAACCTTTCTGATGTCAAGCATTATCCGGAACATTCCGTCGTTGCGGAAAAGCTCGATATCCTCGTAATTGGTTCTTCCCATCACAAGAAGGCCAAGATATGAACGGAGCACGTCTTGGTTGGATATCTCCGGTTCACCGCTGGTAATCTTTATTGCGTTGAGACTCCTCCCGATCTTCAAACTCTTCATTAGCGCACCTGCAACCGCAAGTCCGCCGTTCGATGTGAAAATCTCATCAGTCCTCTCTAGTATCAGCCTCATTTCTCACCTTATGGGTTATTAGTTATGTTTTTATTCTAATTATCATAACTAATTATACCACAAATACTTGCAATTACAAATATTTATTTTTCTCTTTTTTTATCACTTTTTAAGGTTTT
>DYOU01000153.1 GCA_020720365.1 Candidatus Elulimicrobium sp. | reverse complement strand
CAACCAGCAAACCAGCGCTATAAACCTGCCAATGCGGAAGGATTTGATATTTAACATTCACAAAAGCCACTACCGACAGGCTGACATAAACCAGGATAGATTTTATATTTTTATTAGACCAAGAGAAATCACACACTCGTTTGCAGATTACGAAAAGTGTACCTGTATAAACTAAAAAACCAAGAAGAAAAGATATTCCCGCACTTTCAATCAAAAATCGATCCCACATCACCCAAATCGCAGCAAGAAAGAGGGCATTCCATAATAATTCCGTAAAAATGAAATAACGCCCTTTATTTTTTGCCAGCAATACAAAAGCCATTGGCCAAGATATCACCTTTAACAAATTCCCTAATGTTTGCCAGAGCAGGATATTGATGCTTTGCACAAATTCTGCTGAGTAAAAGAGCGGGACTATCATATCCATGATGCAAATCATGCCAACGACAAGCGGGCCGGCTAACAGAAGTGAGATTTCCGTTTGCTCGTTGACTAATTTGCACACCTGAACATTGTCCTGGTTTACCGCACTGAGGCGTGGATAATAATCTGCCGACATAGCGCCGAGGATTAAACCAACATAGGTCGCTGAGAGATTCCAGGCCGCTTGAAACTGGCCAACTCCATCTATGCCCATCTTTCCGGAGATAAAAATCCGGACGAGGTACATTGTGCCAGTTGTTGCTAAACCCGTAATAACGGTGAAGAGGCCCAAGCGAATCATCCCCGCTCCACCCGTTAAGGTTTCTCTCCAGTTCACCTTTCCACGCTGAACAGGTATTTTTTTGGCGAAATACCAGAATAATCCAAGTTCCACGAATGCAGAAAGAATCAGTGCGGGCACGATACCTTGAATGCCCATGAGCCAATAGAACGGAACCGTAATACATAAACCCGCAACAGCGCCCCACACACCGGCACGCGCCATATCGCTTATTTTTCGAACACCTTGCAGGATCGCATTTTGGCCACTGGTTAAAGCCGCAAACAAAGGGACAACGGCCAGGATCATGAAATCAAAGGCATGATCTTCACTTTGAAAGGCATAGTGACTAAATTGTTCACGAAACAATAGCAGTAGCGCTACTCCCAACAGCCCTGTCAACCAGACCCACCGCCGAAGAATGGTAATAGTCCGTCCAATTCTCTGTTGATCCCCTGTTCCGGCAGCCTCAGCCACATCGCGTACCGCACTGAAACCCAAGCCAAGCCCGGTTGCGCTTTGAACAATTTCAAGAGTTGATTGATATAATCCAGCAATACCAACCCCTGTGGGGCCAAGTAACACCGCAATGATCTTGGTGCGTATGATCCTGATCAGAATTGAAATTACTTGAGCGCCACCGACAATTCCGGTAGCTTTTAGGATCTGTTTATGAGATGAGCGATCTGATGTAGCCATTAACGTGCCTTTATACTCAATTATGCTGCTTAGTAGAATACGAATACTTGGATTTTTTTAATAATTCTGGCACGTTCCCATATTGTTTTTTACT
>DYOU01000054.1 GCA_020720365.1 Candidatus Elulimicrobium sp. | reverse complement strand
GCACATGGATGTGGTTGTACCGGGTGTCCCAATAAACCTTGGCTTTTTGATAAATAATATCGATGTGGCGTCTTAATTCCGTAGGCTTCTCCATCAAGTAGACAACACCCCTGCCACCATCAAGCAGCTGTACGGCCAGGAAAGGAGATCCGGAAGCTAATTTTTGCTAATTTTTCGCACATTGACCAGTGTATAGAAAAGTCGAAGGAGGTATGAGAAGACACGCGGTAAGCGGCTACTGACCTGATTAATGAGGAAAAGACTGGAGTTGCCTGTTGCGACATACTTGTATACCTCCTGGAAGTTCCTTTCCGGACAAAACATTAAACGCTTCCTGTCTCTTGATGTTAAAACTTTTTCCCACTGTTGCAAATATTTAAGTTTGTATCTAATTGTTTGAGGAAGAGAAAAGTACCCCCATGCGAGCAATTCCAGGCGGTAGTCAATATATATTGTAACAAACTCTCTATCGATTATCTTATTCTTTTCCAGTTCCCGTTCCATCAAAGCGACAGCAGTGAACATGTTGAAAGCATTGAGATTTCTCTGTTTTGTAATCGATTCGCTGTTATGGATATATTTAAATATGTAGTTGGGGTAGACACTTATTTGGTTGGCTGCGATAATCAAATTGAGATTGAACGGGTTGTCCTCAAAAACGATACTGTTCGGGAATTGCGCCCGAGACCTTTCGAACAGTTCGCGTCGATACAGCTTCTGCCAAGGATATGCAAATTGGATAAAACGGGCCTTCTCATGCAAAGTGACAGCTTTATTCGGAGAGAATCCTTCGAAGCGATTACCGATTATCTTTCCATTCTCGTCGCAATCGTAAAAGAACGCAAAGACGATATCAGAATCATCGGATTCCATCATCTTCACCATGTTTTCATAGGCTAACGGATCGAGCAGATGATCATCGGGATCAACAAAGGTGACATACTCGCAAGTCACCAATTCCATTCCCGCATTACGAGCCGAGGACACTCCGCCATTAGGCTTTGAATGCACCACAATTCTCGAATCTCTCAAAGCATACTGTTTAGTGATGCTTAGGCTCTCATCGGTGGACCCATCATCGACACAAATGATTTCCAAATCACCAAGCGTTTGAGAAATAACGGAATCCAAACATTTGGATAAGAAGTTAGCTTTATTATAAATTGGGATTACAACCGATAATTTAGCCATCAACTATCCCTAACCTACTGTTTTCCTAATTTTTTTTTCACCGATAAACTCAAATCCGAGAGCCAAGTTACCCTGTGCCTCGTCGGGGATGTCCCGAATCAGTTTGTATAATTCCTGAGCATTATCTGAATAAAGATCCTTCCAGACTCTCTCAAGCTCCCGCAAGGTCATATTTTCGTATCGATCAACTGTTGCCTTAGGACAATATTTTCGAACCATATTTAAAAAATCATGGGACATCCAGGCAACAGTTTTTTCCACTGTAAAATTGGGGGAAACAATACATGCCAATTCTGAAAAAAAAGGGGTGAACCATTCCCGAATACCTTCCCGTGTAGCATTGAAAAAATGCGAAAAATCATGATGAGGCTGCATGAAAGCGGTGTGGATGATTAGGAGTCCTCCGGGCTTGCAGACACGTTGGATTTCCTGAACAGCGCGGTCCGGAGTCTTCAGGTGTTCAAACACATTTAGCGAAAGGACTGTGTTGAACAATCCATCACGTAATGGAAGTGCATGTCCGTCTCCAACCACGTCGGTGTTCGGACATAGAATATAATCGAAATCAACGATAAAATCCATATTCTCCGGCTGAGCGCCGCAGCCAATATTCAGTGCGAGTCCGCCCTTTCGTTTAATCTTTTCAATAAACCGCAATGACAAGGGGAAAGACCGCCGGTTATAATCCACGTGAGAAACGGAAATATCATCATGAAATACGCAACGATTCCAGATCAACCGGTAATAATGCTTACACTCTTCGCAACGAACTTCCCTATCGTGATACGATAGCAAAACGGATCGACATTGAGGGCATTGGAGAAGTGTCCGGATCCATTCCTGGCGGTTGCCAACCTGCTCATTCATTTATTCTTCCTCTGTTGTCTGCATGAGAATCTTCTCTAAATCAGCTAATCAATGTGTAGACTGCAATTGACGTTACAGCAGTAGTATTCTGTCCATTGTCGCGCCAGTCAAGGCAGGCAACAAAATGGTTTACCCAAGGAAAGTCATATACCACCGGCAGAGCTGGTGGCTTGAATACTGAACCGCTCAAAGCGGTTGAAAACCCGGGGCCACCTAAAGCAGTCTTTGTGGAGAATTTATGAGACAGCAGTGAACTTAGAATAACATCCGTCGTGGTATGGTTTTATTGCTTATTCTCGGTTTGCGGGTTCCATCCCGCTTCCGGTTTCATTGATCTCTATGCCAGTATTGCCGATCTACCGACTTCTCATAGGTGGACGGCAAATACCTAAGTGCCCTTGCTAACATAAAGGGGTAGCAGATTACTTGCCAAAGAAACCGGAGCGTATCGATGAAAAGCACCAGAAGAATATTGCGCGTTTTCAATCGCACGAGCTCATTCTCAAGCCACTCATTCCATTTGTTCAACCGATCGCGTTCCTTATGTAGGTCGCATCTCAGTTCTTCCTGTCGTAGCCTGTTTAACCTTTCGTTCGAATTGATTCTATCCTCAAGATAACTATTCCATTCTTGAAGCGACCGAATTCTCCAATTGCTTTCTTTGATTTGATCAATGATGTCCACAAAGTTGAAGCATTCGTCGTCATCATGCTCCATCCTTTTGATTTGACAGCAAAAAGATGTTGTGTCCGGTTTCTTTATGGCAATGACGTTGATATTCGGAGTGAGTAAAAATCCTTGAGCCTCGGAAAAAAATTGTGAGAGATGCCATCTCGTGATTTTTCGTGCCAACTCTTGCGCCCGGCACCTGGCCTGTTCTTCGGCAAGCCATTGACGTCCTTGTTCACTCTCTTCGAATTCCTCAAGCTTCCTTTTGGCTGGTGGAAAAGATTCCGTGATGATGATTTCCCGAAAGCCCGCGCTCTCTAGCAATGAAGATATGGATTCGGTAGTGAAACTGCAATTATGCGTCCAATCGATATATCGAAAATGCAAACCAATGGGAGAGTCCGCATTGGGAACCTGGAGAAAAAGGCATCCTCCCGGCAATAGAGCATCGAAAACTCGGGATAGTAAGTGAAAGGTGCTTTTCCTGGAGATATGTTCTAAGGTGTCGATCATATAGATCAAGGAAAACTGATTGCCCATAATGCTGTCCAAGTATGTCAACGCATCGACTAATTCCACATCCAAGTCAAAACTCCGTGCAATATCGATAAGTTGCTGAGAACTATCGATTCCCTTTACCGAGCTGTAACCCATATCTCTCAGAGCTAGCAATCCCAAACCGTTACTGCATCCGATTTCCAATATGGGCGAACTTTTTTCAATTGGTAGCACTGGCTTCAACAACTCGGTTACGTAAAGGGCAATTTTTGCCCGATGGGCCGCATCGTTATGATTATGGTATTTATTGTAGTGAATGGAATAATCGAATTGTCTTTGTTTGTGTATAACCATCTTCATGCTATCCTTGCAAAAGGCATATGAACTTGTGCCCAACAAACACAATTCATCGAGCCGAAACAATACGTGAGAATGCATAGCCCCATTGGAAAAGACGACCAACGACCGGAAATGCTAATAGAGCCCGCTTTACGCCGTGAAAATCGATAGTCATGAGTCTCAGGAGATAAAGCAGATAATTTCCCCGCTTCAGACATAACAGGAAATGCATGTCCTCTTTATCACAGGGCCAATGTACATAATTCAAATTCATAACTGATTCAACGACGTTATCCCAGTTAGAAAAACGACTCCGCAGCTTAGCCATTGAGAAGAATCTAAAGCAAAGTCCAGCCGGTATTGTTTTGATACGCCCCATATAACTTCTTATCTCACGCACGGCATAAATCGTTTCATACAAGCTGTCATACACATCATACCTCTTTAATATATCCCTAACCGCATCTATACAACAGAAGAATGGCAAGAGATTACCATGATTGCAATCATGACTTGAGTAGGGCACATTATCTCTCAGGTAGTACAGCGGTTCGTTCAGCAACACTGCTTGTTTTGCCCGAATATACAATTCGGTAAGGAAGGGTTGATCCTCCATTTCAATCCCCTCCATAAATCGAATATCGTCAATCAAGTCAAGTCGATACAATCCATTAAAAAGATTTGCCCAAGCGAGTATCTCGAACAAAGAGATAGGTTGAAAACAACCGTTTATTTCGGGATATTTGATGAGGCAATCGGCGTTCATTCCCTGATGATTGAATTGAAGGATATTGAAAAAAACAACTTCAGCCTGCCACTTCTCAGCCTGCTTATGAACAAGCTCGCAAAGTTGGTGGGCAATACAGTCCTTGGAATCCAGAAATAGAACGTATTTTCCCTTCGCTGCGTCCAATCCAGCATTCCTTGCTGATGATATGCAACCATTGTACATATCAATAATTCTCCACCTGTTATCTTTGGCCACAAATTCTCTAACGATGTTCAGGACACAATCCGTGGAGCTGTAAATGACGCAGATCACCTCGATGTCGGAAAAGGTCTGCCAATACACTGAGTCGAGACATTGATAGAGATTGGGAGCCTGGTCGTGCAGAGCAAGTATAATGCTGATTTCTGGAATGTTCAGCATTCGGAGCCACACTGAATTATCAGGAAATCGTTTTTACAAGCAAACTCCATAACATTTTCGGCAGCCCACAGCGAATAACCTATCATGAAAGCTTGGTTTAAATTACTTGTCACGACGACACCCCAATGATATCAGTACGCAGCACCATTCACAAATTCTTCCCGCGATGGGTAAAGAATAAAAAACGTATTTAATATTACGCAAATCGGAGGCAAGGGTTCGAGGAATATACGCCCAATACCCCCCCAGTCTTAAACAAGCCACAAAATAACGCTCCGTTCGGCTCCACGGCCAGAATCGACGATTGTATTCTTGACAAAGGTCCATAATCTCTGGCCAATTAACTCCCTGAAGTCGTCGACGAGCTTCGGAGAAGAAGGTAGCGCAATATCTCGCGGGCAATAAATGGATCCTGTTCTTGTAATTCACCACCTCGTAAGCGGCAAAAAGAGTACCGTATTTACGTTCTACTCCATACTTGCACAAAACCTTTTTCACCGCATCGAAACTGTCAAAGATTCCAAAGCAAGTGCGGTAATCACCGGTCAAGGACGAGGGATTATCCCTTCGATAATAATACAAAGGCTGATCGATCAACCCGGCACGTTGCGCTAAAATATTCACCTCTACCGAAAAGGGTTGGTCTTCGTAATAAAGGCCTTCGACAAATCGGATATTCTGGATCAGCGAGCGTCTATACAATCGATTCCATGCACTTACCTGGCCCAAGAACAAAGCAATTGCGGTTGGGCGGAAAACACCACTGACGACAGGATATTTGAAGAAACACTCTGTTGATACGCCCTGACTCGTAAACGGGACCGCATTGAAGAAAACAAGATCCGCACACAACGCTTCAGCTTTTTCATAAGCTCGTGCACACAATTCCGAATCTATCAGGTCATCCGAGTCAAGAAACAGAACATATTTTCCTCGTGCAATATCGATGGCAGCATTGCGCGCCGACGAAAGCCCACTGTTAAACTTGTCGATAATTATTATGCGCTGTTCAAGAGATGCATACTCTTTCAATATCTGAAGGCTACAGTCACTCGATCCATCATTTACGCAAATGATCTCAATATTTGTGAAGGTTTGCCGGACAGTCGAATCGAGACATTCTCTTAGATATTTTTCTGCATTGTACACCGGAATGATGATACTAACCCCTGGACAATTGGGCGGATTAGCTAGGCCAATCCTTATATTTTTCCTCTGCTGTTGAATCAACATTTTCTTAACAATCGTATCACATGATCGGCCAAACCCAAGCGGATGATGAGCCGCTTCGTAATGTTTTTTCCGACTTGCAAGAGTCTGTGGCGATGAAACAACCTCCTTACGTCCGGTGAACTTCGCAACACAGACGCCTCTTTCCACCGCAGATTAAGCATCCCTTTCATTGCTGAAAATGCTTCGGTACGGTTGAGAGGTGGAGCAAACTCATCTATCATCGCATCATTCTGATCTTCCGAGAAAGGAAGTGATCCGAACAAATCGGCCATCTGCTCAGTGGGCCTGGAAAAAAAAGACGCAAGGTCTTTTATCAAATGGTGAAATCTTTCTTCATATGGGATAGTTTGGGTAATGGTAGCATGCTCTTCGGCGAAGGTTTGTAGGCATTCATAGTATTCATGCACGCCCCAGTCTCTCAAGTATTGCCCGTTACCGCAAAGGATCGGTTCGCCGTCGACACCGTAGCCAACACACCGACCGTGATCTCCTTGAACAAACAACTCTAAGTATAAAGAAAAAAGATAAAAATTGGTCAAGAACATATCGACAAAATAATAATGTTTGTTGTTGTCAAAATCGCTCTCGAACCCAGCGTGGCAGTCGTCTAACGCGAAGTAGTATTCATCGAGACGAATGTCGTGATTCTCCGACTGGAGGAGGGCATACAGGCAATGCTGCATTTTTCCGGACCAGCCGATATCGATCAAGGCATACGAAATGTTGTCCAGCAGCCCCATTTTCTTGAAATACTTCAAAGCGTTTCTTCGCTTGTCTCTGGAGATGCTCAATACATGATCGCGTAAAGGAAGATACGTGGCCATCGCTTCCCTAATCTGACAAATTTCGTCATAACTTGGCCCTATGTCTAATGATAGACTTAATCTGAGAGTATCGGGAAGCAAAGAAAATAGGGTTTCAACATCATCATCGACGCGACCGAGGACTTGCCGCAAGGAAAAATCGGCACCGGAAAAATTTTCGCCCAACCAGTGTAGATCATAATGTGGTTCAAAAATAGCCGCTTGTCGCCATGACTGGCGTGACCCATAAATATAGACGGTTTCAAACGGATATTTATGCACCTTGATTATGGCATCTGCTACCAGTTTCAACGGACAACCATCGCGGGAGATGAAATACACGCGTTTCTTACCGGTGGAGACAATCCGTTTCAGTGTATGGTGAATAAACCCGTATAGAATTGGAGCAAATAGGAAAACCGTGGGCGTAAACCGATTTCCTCGAAGTAAATGTAACCGCATTTTCCGTGTAATTCCGCCGACAAGTTGCCGGGTAACATCGTATTCCCGTGCATAATTGTCGATGATTGTCATCTCCGGTTCAGAAAGCCAGGACTCTCTGAAACACTCCACCGCAATTCCTATGGACTTAGGTACCTTGAAATCGGATTCGTGATTGTCCCCTAAGTGTTTGAGCTCCGATGGTTTAATCATCTCCTTCTCCAGCACATGTCGAAACAAATTTCCGGTGCTTTTCTTGAGACCGATTTCACTGGAAAGATATATCGGAAGCTCCAAAAAATCCGGAGCAACACGATGGACAACGTCACGGACGGTCTCGATCGGCAGATACATGTCGGAGATCAGAATAACTTTTTCCCTACTGGACAGTAATTGCCTGATTCGGAACACAATCTCGTTAATCGGGTAAACATGATCGATCTCCATGCGCAGCTCAAGATCCAATAGCTCTCGCATCGCAAAATCTGTCAAGCCAAACTGGTGCTGAATTATCCGGTAGATTTCTTCGAATTCAATCTCCTCACGGTCAGTTAAATGTTCTCTTGCCTCTTGTTCAGCACGGATACGGATATTAAAAAAGTTAAGTCGCAACGTAATGGGATACTTTGGATCACGTTTAATGATCTGTCTCATCAAGGAAAAGATCCCTTTAGGGGTTAAGGTATTCCTGGCAAGGATAGTGTCGAATATATCAAACGAATAGACCATGGTGACGTAATCAATCTCCTTTTCTGGTCATGCTGCTCAGCATGCTATCGTTCTAACGCGGGCAACAAGCCCGCAACCCAATAATCCGTACAATATGAGCCGCACCTTTTGTATAATAATGAAAAATATCCACAAATTTCAAACAATACAAAAAGGAGCAGCTCATGAAG
>DYOU01000152.1 GCA_020720365.1 Candidatus Elulimicrobium sp. | reverse complement strand
TCGCCAAGGTAGCAAATGGCTGGTGCTGGCGTATGCTAATTTGCAGATGGTTTGATTATCAAGTCAGCGATAAGGCATTTAACTCCATTGACATATTGTGATGTTATGACAAGGGTATGATGATAAAAACCCATAACGAGGTGATATGAAACGAGCTAGCCCACGTAGAGGCTCAGGGCATCGTCAACGCGATAAGCGTGGCGACGCAGAGATCAGGGAGCCTCTAAAAACCTATTATTCGTCACTTCGGCGTAGGCCGGAGTCAAGTAAAATCAATATATTTGATTCCAGCCTACGCAAGAAAGCTGTGAGGCATCCAGATAAACCGCCGCCGCCTCCTCCGCCCCCTCCTAAAGGGGCAGCAAAATCACGTAGACACTTAATGGCGAAGAAACCCAGTTCAATTTTTGTTAGAAAGGCGGGACATGCTATTGAATTTACTGAAATTTTAGTCGATGACGGAGAAGTGATGATTTACTCAAAATCTAAAACAAGGTAGAAATGAATTTTATAAGCTAAAGGTCTTGCTTAAATAAAATAATCCAAACGACTTATAATGACCCGTAGTGGCGGGTCGTTGGTCATGTAAGGTTAAAAAAGCGAGGCGATATGATTTACACTAAGCAAAGTATGACAAAGGACGAGGACAAAGTACGCAAAGGTCCAAACGTCATCACCGAAAATAGGAAAGCCCCATGCACGAGCAATATACCCACAACGGCGAGACCCCCATCTCCGAAGCCGTCGACACCAAACCCACCCCCGAAGAAATAAAACAACGTTATCTTTGGGGGTTACGTTATGACTCTCTTTATCACGCGCAGTTTTCAGTTATTTATCATCGAAAACGCGAACGTTTTTTTGATGCAATCGACCGTTCGAGTAAAGCAACTATGATCCTGTTTGGATCAGCGGCGTTTGCTTCCGTCGATGGCTCAGAGTGGTTTGGTCTATCCGTTGCTGTTGTTGCTTCCCTATCTTTAGTTTTCGACTATTCAGTGAAAGCGCGCCAGCACGCAGATCTTGCTCGGCGTTTCCTAGAGATTGAGGCGGATATTGTTTCGCACGGCGAGCGTGACTTTAACGAAGAAGACTTAAAACAATGGAAAATGCAACTCGTATTAGCTGAAGCTGACGAGCCACCGACAATCCGAGCACTCGCTGAACTTTGTCAAGCCGAACTTGATAAATCACTTGGCTTCAAGCGCCATGTGAATTGGCTTAAGCAACTAACTGCCAATTTTGGTTTTGGTTAAGCGTGTTTCTCCCCAAGAAACATCAACGACTCAGCATAAGAATAATCGAGCGGATCGAAATCGGATCATTCACCATTACCTCAACCCTGCCGCAATCTGACTATGGCACGCCCCTCACGACTTAAACTTGCAAATGGTTCTCACCACGTTACCTCGCGGGGTTTAGCACGGGACGATATTTCCGTGAACCAATTTATCGCCAGCGCCGCTGCCGAAAAGATGGCTTCTGTCTTGACTCTCGATT
>DYOU01000151.1 GCA_020720365.1 Candidatus Elulimicrobium sp. | reverse complement strand
TTACGCTTTCAAAATATTTGTCAGATTAAAATAATAAATCCGTCCCCTTTTTTTCGCTGTATTATCTTGGAGCAATAACCCCTGAAAACCAGAGTCATTGGCTACAATTTCAGGGATATCTGCCTGGGTGGCAATGACGGTATAGGTCTTGTCTTCAACGGTAAAAGTTGCTCCCTTCAGATATGAAGTATAAGCTTTATCCGCTATCTCTCCCATCTCTTGAACAATTGCGTTATCCATATTCTTCCTCATTTATTAATTGTGATAAAGACGATAAGTTCTTTTATCTAAGGTCTCTTTCTCTAATTCAAGAGCATCTATCACCCCTGCGTACTCAAACAATACCTTGTCATCGAATTCATAGGCATGCCAATCTCCGAGTGCTGAACTAAAATCCGGCTGATTTCCGCTGAATTTAGTCAACCAAAAGGCATACGCCATATACCTGCGGGAGAAGGCGATCTCTTTGTTTTTCTCCACATCGGTGATGGTGATCTCGTCGGTGTGTAATAGTCTGGAGGCAGGATAGCCGGTCTTTACTGTGTTAAAATCCACCCGGTAGCGCATGGGCGGCAGTTTGTCCGGGGAATCGTAAACCTCACATCGATCAACGATCCGTTTGGTTGCTTCTTTATTGATCCGCAGATATTCACGAAATGCCGCTCGCTCTGGATTACCAAAATTAGTAGCATGATATGCTCCGCATTCCTCCCTGGTTTTATTCTTACAGTGATCTTCGTATTCCTTTTTATAAATCCCTTTCTCTCTTTTCGCGTATTCAGCTTCCTCTGCCTCACGCTGTTTCCATATTTCCTTCGCGGTAGTCCTTTCCAGCCAGTCTTGTTCCCTAGCCTGGTACAGATAGATCTTCCTGTCATCACCATTCACGGCCAAGGCTTGGAGATGCACGCCATCCAGATACTGTTCGACCATCCAATTGCGGCCATAGGCATCAAAACCCGGCCAGACATTGTCCTGCCAATACACAGAAATCGGCGCTTCAACGGTCTGGTGAATCGCCTGCAAGGGCTGCTTCCCGTAATACTTAAACAGCAAGTTGCACAGGATCGGTCGCCAGAATGGGCCGAAGATGAGCAACAGCACCCCCAACCACACCGCTGCCTTCGACTTCGTCCACCGTTTGACGAGATACAACACAATCGCTCCCGCAAGCAGATAAATGGTTACAACAATAAGCAGCGCTATTCCCATACTGTTATTCTCCCGTGGGTATTTTGGTGTTCAGAGACAGGAAAAGACATTTGACCCGAGGAGGCCATGTCCAACACCTGAATCATCCGAGATGTCTTTTCGACCTGTCTGTGATTCATTCGGTTTTTTTCATCCAATCTCATGATGAACGTGATGTCCCAGCCTGCCTTCCTTGCCCCTTCATGCCGCAAGCCTCCAGTGGTAATCATATTCGCTCGCCTCACAATCAATGCCGAAGTTGCCGGTGGCGAAGTTCTTGATGGTGAAGGTGGCCGCGTCCTCACCGTGGAA
>DYOU01000150.1 GCA_020720365.1 Candidatus Elulimicrobium sp. | reverse complement strand
TAGCAGACGGCCAAAAAATTCGTGTGAAAGAACAAAACAATCTTTCATGTTTCGATACAACGAGTTACATAAAAACTTGCACCCTTAATACGAAAGACCTAAAATACTTATCGGCATTCCTTACATACCCCTTCCAACACAACCTTCTTTGTTAAAACAGTACATTGCTGCTGAATTTCCTTCGGAATCATAATAGAATTGTATGCCTCACTCATAAAGTCCATAATCTTGCGGCATTTTATACAATAAAAATGGTGATGCGGTTCAGCGTTAGTTTCAAAACGCTTCTGCTCATGATACCCCTCAACAGGATGAATAATACCAATTTCTGAAAAAGAAAGTAATGTCCTGTAAACTGTATCAAAAGAAATATGAGGAAAATCCTTACGCACCCGCTGGTACAGCATATCCGCTGAAGGATGATCAAAAGACCTTCTAAGCTCCTCATAAATACGTACGCGCTGAGGCGTAACTTTAAGCCCATGCTCAGCGCACTTTTTAATAAACAGGTCTTTTGACATGAAAATACTATATAGGAATGATTACTATTTGACAATGAAAATCTGAAAATCGCAACCCAGTCAACTCTTATTTTAATGACCGTTTAAAAACATCCCATGGAAAACGCCTGCCAGGACAATCAGTTTTTGCGCCAGAAACCTGCCCATGACCTTTGATTTGATTCAATGGAATTTGATAATACTCCTGCAACCTTTTCACCAAAGTAACCAAAGCTGCCATTTGAGAGGCTGAGGGAACATCATCATTAAAATTCCCGACCAGACATATCCCGATCGCTCGTTCATTCATACCATCAGCCTTACAATGCGCACCAGGGATCTGTTTAAGCCAGCGGGGAGATACCTCGATCTGACCATCAACCCGACCTTTCGTACCATTATCGATCACAAAATGATACCCAACCCCGTCCCAGCCTTTATCCAAATGAACCCTGTCAAACAAAAGCGAATCACCCTCTTCGGTAGCGCTATGATGAATAATAATATGCGTCCATCGCCGCGACGGGTAAAGAGAAATGACCGGTTGAACAGGAGCGGCATTCGGTACCAAGATCCGAGACCCTTTCCTCAGGACTGGCTGCGACGCAAGCCTGTTCGCCCGGATAATAGCATTCTCCGGAACATCATACATCTTGGAAATCCGCCAGAGAGTCTCACCAGGAGCAACTGTATGAAAGATATTCTGACGTGGCATAGGAATCACCGGAGGCATAACAGCTATTGAAGGAATACGCGGCGCAAAAGGCAATCCATGCTGTACAACAGGTGTGGCACACGAAACACATCCGATCATCATAACCAGCACAAGCCCATATCGGCTCTTGGCTGCCTTCCACGATCTCAAACACTGCCAACCATTCCTGATCATGGATCGATCATACCTTTATCATTTCCTCGATTATTCATACTTTTTCTGTTTGCTATAATTAAGGTTCATTCGTACTTAGGGCGAAATTAAGAAAGATTGTTTTGTTCTTTCACACA
>DYOU01000053.1 GCA_020720365.1 Candidatus Elulimicrobium sp. | reverse complement strand
ATTAAAATCCAATACCACAACAAATTCACTCCCTGCCCCTGGGTGAGAAGAGCCCGTTATCTCTCCTTTCATCAGGTCAACAAGAGTTTTTGTTATATAAAGGCCCAACCCCACACCTTCGTAATCCTTCCATCCAACGCCCTGATTTAAGCCCGTAAAAGCATTAAAGATCTTCTTATAAATATCCTCAGGAATACCCGGTCCGGGATCCTTCACAGACAACTTGATCCTGCATTGATCTGTCGAACCAGCCTCAGGAATCCTTTCAATCGCTACAGTTATACCCCCTTTATCCGTATACTGTATCGCATTGCTCATCAAATTTGTAACGATCTGTGTAAAGCGGAGTTCATCCCCTTTAACCAAAGGGATTGAAGCGTCGATCACGCATGATAATGTAACCGCTGGCTTCATTAACTCTGCCTTGCCTGCCGCAACCGTAGCCTTAACAGCCTTGCCGGGATCAAAATCAACCTGCCTTAATTCCAGCCGGCCTGATTCCAGCCTCGAAACATCCAGAATATCCTCGATCAACCTTAAGAGCGACTGACTCCGCTGATTAATGATCGCTGCAAACTTCTTCTGCCGGTCTGTTAAATGTTCCGACTGCAAGAATCCGCTGAACCCCATGATCGCATGCATAGGAGTACGAAAATCATGGGCCATATTGGTCAGGAATTCGGTCTTCGCCCCATTAGAGGCCTCGGCCGCCTCCTTCGCTTTCTTCAGGATATCTTCTGCCTGTTTCCGATCTGTGATATCCCGAAGAATTGACTGATAGGTACCGTCTGGCATCTGCTTGGTGCGCATCTCGATCACGATCTCGCCACCGTCTGGCCGCACAAGCGTCCGTTCACTCACCACAACCTCTCCCTGATGAAGACGATCAAACCGAAGCGGCGCCAAAGCAAGGCTTTGAGGCGTAAACATCAACTCCCTGATATGCTTGCCCACCAACTCTTCTTTCGACAAACCCGTCAAAGCACACAAACAATCATTAACTTCAATAATAATACCTTCATGAGACCCCAGCAAAATCCCGTCGACAGCAAGCGTCACAAGGCCGCGATAACGGCTCTCGCTCTTTCTCAGCTCCGCTTCTGCCTGCTGACGCTCTACAATAAAACGCGCCTGCTGAACGTTCTGATACGCCATCAACGAAAGCTGGCTTGCTACAGTAAAGAGCATCCGGGCGATTTTATGGAATTGTTCAAACGACATCACCGGAATTTCACGATAAGCGTCAAGGACAGCCATTTCATCGGCTCCGATCATACGGGCATATTCCCGGATCTTCTCCTCGCCCTGCGCCGCATCACGCACCTGGCCGATCCGCCAATTAGCAACATGCCTGTCTCCCACCGTGATGCTCACCCCCGCATCCCACAAACCGGCACTCAGGCACGTTTGTACGACGGGGCCTTCAGGATGATACCGGCCAATGAACGCATCTGACCGGTAACAATTCGCCCGGCCAACATCCGTACATCGAATGATCTTCTCGCATAAACGGCAGAAACCGCTCGGCCGGGTGATCGGCGTCCCATCGGGATACGTAATGATCGACGCCACTTCTGTTGCCGCGGAGAATTCATCCTGAAGCCGCTGCAGGGAAGCCTGATCGAATAACTCTCCAAATGAAATGTCCTTTGCGTCTCCCATCTTCAGTCCTTCCTGGACTCGCCATTAACGCACAAAAACCACATCTCCGCTGTACAGTAAAAGGCTTTCATGATCAATACTCCCTTTCTTCATCATCTCGTATAACGGAACCACCCTTTCAGCTTTTGTCCCGTCGGGATTAACATGAATGACCTTCAGCTCATTCGGCAGGGCAAACTTCGTCAAGCCTTCTGCCATGGCCACCAGGTCAATGATCGTCAATCGGCCCTTGGTCGGATAGATCCCCGGTTTCGTCACCTCCCCTATGATCGTCACCGTTCCCCTGGGAACGATCACCACATCATCTGAAGAAAGCAGCAGGCTGTCATCCACCATGGAGCCTTTATTCATAATATCATACAATGGAACGACCCGCTGGGTTTTTGTCCCGTCAGGATTCGTATGAATGATCTTCACTTCATTCGACGCGGCCGCATCATTAAAGCCTTCTGCCAATGCGATCAGGTCAAGCGCGCTCAAATAACTCTTGATCGGATAAGCCCCTGGTTTTCTCACCTCGCCAATGATCGTCACCATACTTTTAGGGACGATCACGACATCCCGAGAACGCAAGAAATAACCGTTCTGGTCTTTCCCCGCCTTGTTCATCAGGTCATGCACACGGACCGGCGTCTCTGTCTTGGACCCATCGGCATTCGTATGTACGATCTTGACTTCATTCGCTGAAGCGGCTTCACTGAAGCCTTCCGCAAGGGCGATCAATTCCACTACCGTAAGGCTGCTCTTGATAGGATAGGCTCCCGGCTTTTTAACCTCTCCCATGATCGTTACCATACTGTATTCTTCTATGGAAACATTCACCTGCGGCGGCAGGGACTCTCCCTTATCAAAGAGTTGATTCAGTTTTTTCTGAAGTTCGGGGATCGTCAGTCCCGCCACGGCAACATCGCCGACAAAAGACAGGTTTATTTCTCCGGAAGAAGAAACGCGCACCTGCCGTGCTATTTTTTCGCCTTTACCGTAATACACATCGATCTGCAGCACATTTTCAGGGTCAATCCTGTAATCCACAGGGAATTTTCCGGCTGGAGCACTCTGCGCAGCCAATGCCCCCGCATAACATACGGAAAACAAAATACAAAGAACTGTTATTATCATCCGGCTATTCATAGGATCTTCCTTTTGTTATTGTCGCTATCACCGCCCACTCCTGACGGCTCAGCTTTAAACCTCTAAAACTTTATCAAAATCCAGTATCACAACAAATTCACTCCCCTTACCGACTTCCGAAATCACATGTATCCGCCCTTTCATCAGATCTACCAGCGCTTTAACAATATACAGGCCCAGCCCAACACCGCTGCGCGGCTTTCCCCCCTCAAACTCATGGAACCGCACAAAGGCATCATAAATCTGCGAAAGCCTGTCCGCAGGAATCCCAAGCCCCGTGTCTTTCACAGAAAGAAGGATCCGGCACACGCCGGGCTGACTTCGTTCCAGGTCAATATCAAGTTTAACCGTTATCTCTCCCTTATCTGTATATTTGACCGCATTACTGATCAAATTGCTGAGGATCTGATGAAACCGGGTCTCATCACCTTTCAGCCGCGGGATACCCTCCCGAACAATACCTGTCATCTTGACTTCTTTACTCATTAACTCTACCCGGGCTACATCCACCGCATCAAGAACACATTTTTTAAGATCGAATTCCACTCTCCGTAACTCAAGCCGGCCCGATTCCAGCCGCGACACAGCCAGTAAATCCTCCACCAGGGACAATAACCCCCTGCTTCTCTCACTGATAATATCTACAAGTTTTTTTTGCTTCGCGTTCAAAGGCTCTAACTTCAATATCGAGCTGAACCCCATGATCGCGTGTAAAGGTGTTCTGAAATCATGGGCGACATTATTAAGAAATTCACTCTTCGCCTTCATCGCTCTTTCAACCGCTTCCTTGGACCCTTTCAACTCCTCTTCTACCATCTTTCGGGTCGTAATATCCTGCACGATCCCTACCGAACGCAGCGCATTCCCCTGCGGATCAAATTCTGTCCGGCAAATTTCATTTACCCACTTTATCCTGCCGCCTGCTGTCTTCAAACGATATATAATATGATAAGGCTGTTTGTTCCTCATCGACTCGGCATAGGCCTGATCGACCCGCTCCCGATCATCCGGATGCACGGCCTCAAGAAAAGCCTTGTAACTGACGCCAAACTTTATCCGGTCGATCTCAAAGATCTCAAAAACAAGATCCGACCATTTCAACTGCCCATTCCCGATATCCAATTCCCATCGGCCCAGAAGCGCAACGGACTGCGCTTCCTTGAGATCCGCTTCGCTCCGGCGCAATGCCGCCTCTTGCTGTTTATGTGTAAAAATATCCAGGAGGATCTTGCCAATGATCACCGTCGTTATTGGATATGCGATCAGGATCGGCAGCGAGATTTTTGACAGCACCTGCCACGCCATCTCCACAGGCAATGCGAACATACATCCCAACATGACTCCATGAACCGCTAACCCGAATAACCACAACTGAACAAGCGTAACCTCTCTCTTCCAGCGTAAGCGAAAATAGTAAAGGCCAAGACCGAGCAGGGCAGAAAAGGTGATCACCATCAAGCCGGTCAGGGTCCCTATCCCCCCTTGCAGAAACCGGCAGGCAAGAGCCATCCCTGCGGAGATCATGACGGCGATCGGGCCAAAGAATACACCACACAAACTGATCATGATCGATCGGCCGTCGAAGATCAACCCCGGAGAGAAAACCACCGGATGAAGCATCCCTAATACGGCCGCCATGCCAAAGATCACGCCTTGAAAGATCTGATACCGCAGGACCGGCTTATCTTCCTGCTGAATCAATCCTGCCAAAATACTGACGGCAATGAGAGTAAAAAGATTATAAATAATCTCAACGATCATGGGACTTCCTCCGCTCGATTATCCACGACAACAATACCCCCGCTTCATACAAAACGATCATCGGTACCGCAAAAAGTAATAAATTAAAAATATCCGACGTCGGCGAAATAAGAGCCGCCATGATCACCAGGATCAGGATCGCATACTTGCGGCCGGCACTCAGCCAGGCTGCTTTCAATACCCCCGCTTCCGTCAAGAGCCCCAGAACAACCGGGATCTGAAAAATAACCCCTCCCATCAAAAGAATTGTACCGGCAAAAGAAATATATCGAGAGATCGTGATCGCAGGCCGGGCGATCCCCTCTCCAAATCCCAAAAGAAAATTGATCGCTGCCGGAAGAAGGATCAAATAAGAAAAAATAATCCCGCCGTAGAAAAAAACGATCGATCCCAGTATCCAGCCCAGAACCGCATGGCGGGATGATCGCGAAAGTGCCGGCAACAAAAACGCCCAAAGTTGATAAAGGAACACAGGAAAAGAAACAAACCCGGCGGCCAGCAGCACCACTTTGAAATACGCGGCAAAAGCTTCCGTCGGACCAATAAAAATAAACCCTTGAACATACCTGCCGGCAGGCGCTTCCAGCCACGCCATCAGCTGATACCCCTGTGCGAACAACACCGCGCACATGGCTGTAAAAAAGATCAATATGACCACGATCCTCTGACGCAGCTCCTTAAGGTGCCCGATAAAATACAGCCGCGGCGAGTCCGGCGGAGGCATTCCGGTCATTTAACTTCTTTATCTTTTTCAGCAGATGAAAGAACGCAGGAAGATCTCTGCATCCCATTCTTGAATTCATCCACAGCCTTGCCCATGGACCGTGCGATCTTCGGCAGGCGATCTGCCCCGAATAATAAAAGCGCAATCATTAAAATAACGAGTATTTCCGAAAAGCCTACTCCAAACATAAATGCCTCCTTGAATGATCCTGATCCTGCTCTTAAGTGCTACTCTGATTTTAACAGTTTCAAAAGAATTCACAAGGACGTTGCCACCATTCATCCAAAAGGCCGGTCATTCAGGGCGAGAGGGGGGTTTCTGCGCCATATCACCCCTAAGATCATCCCAGGCCATCCGCGCCCGTTGCATAAGACTGAGCTTCTTCACCTCAGGATCCACGTGATTAAAATACCCCCCAACTTCACGGGCGATCGTTTCATTAGGGACAGCCTCGATGATCGCATAGATCCGGCCTTTGTTCATTGCGCGGATAATACTGATCATCCGATCTTTCGATAAACCTGGAACAAAACCATATTTTTTTCTCAACTCTGCCGGCAGATCTTTAAAAACCTTGTAATGTTTCGCATACTGCCTCTGATACATTGCGGGGCCCATCCGGTTCAACTTCTCAATACTATTAGCTTTCACTTCAGCCATGTCGGCCGTTGCAATAAAAGCCCGCGCCAGGGTCTTCACGGCACTCCCTGCCACAGCGGCCTGCGGGCCGGTCATATCGGCCGCATCAACGGATCCTGAGAAACCAATAATTAAAAATAAGATTAACACTAACCGACGCATACCTATTCACCTTTTCTTAACATTGAAAAAAACCCGCAACCGCTTATTTAATAAACAAAAGCAGGCTTACAGCCATGAACGCCATACCTGCAATAAAACCATAAATACAATAATGATGTTCTCCATACTCCTCTGCCGACGGAACAAGCTCATCGATCGAAATAAAGACCATGATCCCCGCCACAGCGGCAAATAAAATACCAAAAGTTATTTCATTAAAAAACGGCCGTAATAAGACAAACCCGACAAACGCTCCCACAGGCTCTGCCAATCCCGACAGAAATGAATACACAAAAGCTTTCTTTTTATCCCCGGTCGCATAATAGATCGGCACTGCCACGGCGATACCCTCGGGAATATTATGCAATGCCACAGCAACGGCGATCGTGATCCCAAGATTGGCGTCACTCAAGGCGCTCATGAACGTTGCCAATCCTTCGGGAAAATTGTGTATGGCAATAGCCATCGCCACAAATATTCCCGTACGATGCAGTGAAGCGATCTTGGCCCCGTTCTGGTCAAAATGATGGATCTCATGCGGATTATCGGCTTCAGGAATAAGTTTATCGATCACCGCGATCAAGGCAACTCCGCCAAAAAAAGCCCCGACGGCAAGCCAGGACCCGCTTTTATAACCCAGCACGTTCACCAGGCTGCTCTGCGCCTTGACGAGGATCTCCACAAACGAAACATAGATCATCACCCCGGCAGAAAACCCCAATGCTATGGCAAGAAACTTCCGATTAAGGTCTTTTGAGAACAGCGCGATCAGGCTGCCGATCCCTGTCGCTAAACCGGCAAATGCCGTTAAGCCAAAAGCTATCAGGATCTGACTCAACGTAAGATCGTCAAACATGAAATGACACCCCTTAAAAGAATCTCCTGTCCAAAGTTATATGATAATAAACCTCTTTAATCCTGCTGACAATACAATATATCAGGTTTAATCTCCGGCCTGATCCTGATATTCCGGAAGGTAGGGGCGATACTTCAGCGGTATATGCTGTTTTTGTAAACGCCTATTCTTACGCTCGCTGATAGTAATGCTATTGCAGTATGTTTTCCATAACTCTTCTGTCTCATCATGAACAACGGCTTTCGGCGTCATATCTGTCCAAACCCTGACCTGCCAGCGGCCGGCGAGCTTACGCCGGAACGCGGCCGCGCTAATACCCCGGACCACCCTGGCGTCAATGACCTGAACTTCTTTGATCAACAGCCCCTTCACCGTCCGCAAAAGCCCCTGGCGAATTGATTCGACTTCCGGCAATTCCGGCATAACCACCTACATATCTTTAATGATCACCGTTGTTCCAACAGGAATAAATTCATAAAGCTCTTCCACATCCTCATTCTTCATGCGAATACAACCCTTGGACACCGACTGTCCGATCAATTCAGGAAAAATTGTTCCATGAAGCCCGAATTGAGGTTTATCAAACCCCAGCCAGCGGGAACCCAAATAATTCTCCGGCGACGCGGCCGCCACTACAACGCCCTTGTGAAACCAGGTCGGAAAAGGATACCGGGACTGAATAAAGAAAATCCCCACCGGAGTCTGATAGGCGGACTTCCCCGTAGATACAGGATATTCTTTAACAAGAACATTCCCGACCTTAAGATAAAGCCGATTCAGCGTCTTGTTGATCTCAAGAGTAAAGCCCAGGTCCGGGATCAATAAGCGCTGCCCGACCTTCAACCGGTCACTTTTCATCCCATTAAGCTCTTTAATAAATTCAATCGTGACAGCATTCCGACGGGATATTTTATTAAGCGTGTCATTGTGCTGAACCGTATACGTACGCGCCCGAAATGGCGCATACATGATATCCATCGGATACCGGTTGAAATTCATCGACAACCGAAGCCCTCTTTCTGATTTGGGGAAACGGGAATAATTAATGCCCTGAAAATACTTGTCAGGTTTAAGGTCCAGTAAATCCGAAAGGAATATTTTCTGCGCGGAATTCTTATCGATCAGACGAGCCAGCACGTCTGAAGAGGCGAGAAACAGCAACAAGAACAACACTATTGCCCTGATCATATTATCAATATATCACAAAGAAAGAGACCGGGACATGAAAGGAATATCATGCCTCAATAACAACCGGATTCAGCTGACCCGGCTCGATCCCGGCGCTCTCAACTTCAA
>DYOU01000052.1 GCA_020720365.1 Candidatus Elulimicrobium sp. | reverse complement strand
GACAACACACCCAAACATAAAGGTGCCAGCCTCGATAAAGTCCCGTCGATTCATAGACTACCTCTCACTCTTTGCCCATTTTTACAGGGGTAACAAAAAATCCATATTTATCCCCCCAAGGAGTAAATAGATAACCTACCAGTATATAATAAGAAAAACACATTCCCGTTATTGACCTATACTATTTTTTTTGTGCTAAATGTTCAGGAAGTCTGGCCATTTCGGCCCCGAGATTGCTGCTCCATGATGTTATATTCTGTTTTAAAATTTCTCGATTTTTATCTCGGTTACACCAGGCACGTTCCATAAGTTCTATTAAGTTCTCTGCTGTTACCATATCAATATCAACGGTGTATTCCCCCAGGCCCATGAGACGCATATACTCCTTCAGCTTAAACTGATAGTTAATGGACACCGTGGGGGTAAAGATTCCGGTGGAGAAGATACAAGCATGCATGCGAGTAACCAGGCAAAGTTCAAGGAGGCCCATAATACCCTTCATCTGCGCGGGGGTATACACACTGCTTAAAATTATCGCACCATCACGGTGCAGCATAATATCTTGGATATCCCGGGCTGCGGCCACATCATCCTCACGGCATCCTTCGGTCAACACGTTGGTGGCAATAAACAGAATACGCACACCTTTCTCTTGGATGAATTTATCCGCGCAAGCGGCAATGGCCCGCTTATATTCCTCATAATCACTTTTGCCCTCGGCATTAATATAGCTCCACTTCATTACCGACATACCCACCAACGGCCTGTCATCATCCGGCATTCCCGCCTGTATCAAAAGTTCTTTGGCCTTGGCGGGTTCTATGGCAGATTGCAGCACCGCCACATCACAGGTGTTAACCACGACCGGGCCGTGCACGCCAATCTCCCTGACAATATCGCTTGATTTATGATCACGCAGGAATATCACATCACATTGGCTCAAAATTTTGGCCGAAAGAAAGCGGGTTATCCTGAAATAAAAAGGGCCGATGGTCTGAGGGAAAAGCACCAAAAATCTATTGTAGGTCTGCACCATCCACAACATATAGAGTGAGAAAAGAATGGCCTTATAGAAATTATCGTTAATCCGCTCGGCACCGACACTCACCACCATATCAGCCTCCAGAACTTTTTTTATCGCCATAAGAGTCCGGGAATTATAGGTATAAAACGCTGCCGGAATATTGATCCCAATGCGCCTTAACTCAATGGCCAGAGCGTGGCTAAACATCCACAGTCCCGTCGATAAAAGCCAGAAGACCTGCTTAAACCGCGATTGCCCCAACGGCAGAGTAATAAGCTCATGAAAACAGGGCAAACCTGTCAATTTATGAATTGATTCCGGGGTTTGCGCCAGAATTTCAATCTCAGCGCCGGGAAAATTCTTTCGCAAAAGTTGCACGCTGTTTTCAACAAGCGCCCCAGAACCAATATTAGCTGCCGAATATGCCTCAATAACCAGGATCTTCATGAACGCACCTTACGATTCAAAATAGGATCGCTAACTAAGCGTAACGCATCTTCACCATGGCGATAAGTTTCCTTTTTAACCCCTTCCATCAAACCCGCCAGATGGGTGTGAATGCTATCACGATTTTGCCAGAGTTTCGCGGTCAGCGAAATAAGGGAACTCGCGGCAATATTGTCAATATTATAAACATAGTCTTTCAATCCCAGCATTTCTCCAATAATTCCGTGACAGCGTATGTCTCCATCGTGTGTAATCAGCAGTGAAGGAACGGCAGAACTGACGGCATCAATCGTAAAATGCAGACGGGAACCAACGGTCATGTCTAAACAGGCCGCCAACCCTTTGAGTTGACGGGAAGAATACTCGTTCCTGATGATCAATATCTGCTCAGGATATCTGGATTTCTCACGGATCATATCGGCGGTAATCCGGTCGTCCAAAATGGGAGTTGGCCCTATGGAATGGGGGATGAAAACGATTGTCGCGTCAAGGGTTTTAACAAGATAGTCTGTAAGCTCAATGATTGGCGCCAACGCCTTTTCCCGGCGGCCTGTCAACTCCTGACCGGGGAAAGCGAAATCAAGCTTACGCTGACTTATAGCCATGCCGATCAGGGGCCGCCCTTCGGGCACACCTTCTTTCCGCAGAATCCCCCAAGCCTCGTCTTTGGTTACAGGGGGAAGAATAAAAGCCAGATCCGGATAAACTTGAATGTCCACATCTCTCTCGGTAACGCCAATCTCCTTTAAATAGGCTTTTGACAGATTTTCACGAAGAGTAATCATACTAAGCTTTTTTGAAGAATAGGCCACCCAGGCATCAATGATTTTTGCCTTCACGCTTCCCCTCTTGCCGCTGCGCTTGATCGTGGCGGCGTACATAACAGCAGGCTTTTTCATCAGGTAAAACAAGAGCGCTTGTGTACCATGGTAGAAAGGGGTGTAAAAGCTATCATGCGACACCAATATCAACTCAGCGTCACTGTACGCCTGCCATACTGGATTCGTCATGATGCTGGTGACTTTTTTACCAATAAGCTTGTACAACACACCAAACAACAAATGTTTGACGATAAAACTTAAATAATTGAACATCTTGACAAGCTTAGTACCTTGGCCATCAAGTAAATGGGCCGGGGTTATTCCGCATGAATCTATGACGGTAGCCTCACCCGCATAATTGACTCGATCAACCTCCGGATGGAGCGAGAAAATAGTAATATCAGCATCGCCGTATGGCCTGAGCGACTCCTTGAGTCCATAAAAAAGGGCTGCTTCCCCTTTATTTTGACTGGGAAAATCTTCTGGCATAAGTACCTTGATCATCGTCATTCCTTTTCAATTAGAAGGTGTTGGTATTATGTTTTTCTGTAAGGAGAAATGTTGTGCTATGTTTTTTCGTAGAATCAGATAGGAACAGGCGGCATTGACAGTCATGCTGATTGAAATGGCCCAAGCTGCCCCGACAAGGCCAAAGAGCGGAATAAGAATAAAGAGGAGCACTAAGGCCAGAATGATCTTCATACATTCCAGATAAAAACGGAGATGGGCTTTAGCTAAGGCATAAAAAATAAAAGAATAGGGCAGGTTCAGCATTGAAATGAGATACCCAACCAACAAGATACGGAAGATGCTTGCTGAAGCAACATATTCAGCGCCATATATCAGCTGAATTGCCGGCTTAGCCCCAAAAAAGAGTCCCACCGAAACGAGTACGATCAAGCTGGAAGCAAGCAGCACCTCAAGAGTAAATTTACGAAATTCACCCGGGGAATGAATGGCCTCCTTCATGGCCTTTGGCAAAATCACCTTATTGATGCTTCGCGAAACAAGGGACAATAACATCACCAGAGAGTTTGCCGCCGCATAGGTGCCGATATCAGCATAGGATACATAATTTGAGAGAATCATTACATCCAGCCGTGGGAAAAGATATAATACCAAGCCAGTAAAAAAGACCCATTTTCCTAAAGAAACAAAAGCAATGACCTGTTGTCGTTGGAAGAGACGAAGTGAACCGGTAATCCGCAGTAAAAGCCAAAGAAAAACAAGGCCGTTCCCAAAGGATACTAAAGTAAATAATGTAAAGACTTGCGATAATCCATCCAAACAACCGAGGAGATACATTGCACCGACACCTATAAAAATCAGCAAACAATATACGATCTCAACCAGCGATGATGCCATAAACCGAGACTGTTCCTGAAAATGACTGGACAAGGTATAGGAAAAACCAAGGGCTGCACCACCAACGGCCCCCAGAGAATAGAGCGCCAAAGACGACAACTCTCCGTGCTGACCGGTAAAAAATTCGACAATAAAGGGTAGAGCCAGGAACCCGATCAATAAAAAGTAGACAATCTTGAGCAGTACCGTGATTCTCAGATACTCCGTCTTGGTCTCATCTTGGCCGAGATTTTTTGCATAGCGGATATAGGTGGTATCAAACGCCATTGGAAAAAGGGGCACAATAGTGAAGGCAATATAAAAAAGACTAAACTGACCATACAGCTCCTTGCCCAGATTTCTGGCAATAATAATGGAGGTCATAAACAGAAAAAGTCTTGCCACGCCTGCGCCCAAAAAGACGGCGAGATAGTTGCTGATGTGTTTTTTTATGCTCATGGAGAGGTACTCTTCCGACCGATATGAGATCGCAAACCATGAAGAAACATATTCCGAAGGTCAGGGGCGTGGGCAATTAACTTATGACCCAATGTGGGTAGATTGAGATATTCCAGAATGGTCTCATAAAAGCTACCTTGAATTTCCTCGCCTCTACCGGCAAGCCAGGTGCGCAGGGAGACACTCCTGCCAAGATAATAGTTAACCAGCGCCGCTTTTTGGAGCATATCCCCAATATTAATCGCTTTCAAACCTTCTTCGGGGGTAAGATTTTCAATCTGAAGTTCTCCTGAGGCATTCTGAAGAAGCTCTTGCCCTTGCCTTGTCCAGACCACCACCAGAGTTTCCCCAAGCGCATTTTCCTGACGGATACCCCACGGATCCAAAAGCGTCAAATCCACATTAAAACCAAACGCATCAGGACAAAAACGACAACCAGGCACTCTCCACAGTCTTTTCCCAAAAGGGACACCGGCAGCCTGTTCCCAGGCGAGACTTGACTGATTAACTGTAACCTTTCCCGGCCAGCCATCCCCTCGATAGGAAACATTATGAATATCTTCGGCATGACCCTTCAGGATTGGAATGTTAAGCCGTTTGGCACAATACTTAGTGGCCCGAAAATCTTTTTGCTGCTTACAATAAATTGCAACTTTATAAAGACGATCCACCTTCTTGCCAACCAAGGCCTCAGCAGCCAAGAGCTGACAAGGGGTACCCACGATCAGCAGACTTTTCAGTCTCTGCTTGAGCACCAGATTTTTCATGACCAGGATCGGTAAATACATGGAGTTCGGCATTTGAGAAATGTCTTCACCCTTTTGCCAGAACCCTCCTTCCGCCCAGGGACAGGATGCATCTTTTTTAAGCGTATATGCCAAATCAGCCATACCAGTACTCAGGGCCGTTTTCACCAACAGTCTGCCGGCACCGCCGGAGGACGCCTGGCGACGAATCTGTTCATTCCCGGCAAAGGCCAGTAAAAAACCAAGGGCACCGTCAAGTTTTCTCGGATCAAAACCTGCCTCAGGCAGGTAATAGGCAGGACAGACTCGAATACAGGACAGGCAGTGACTGCACGACTCCTCTTGCCAGGTAATCGTAAAAAGACCGTGCGGCGCTGGAACATTTTTTAGGCTGCCGGTCTTGCACACTGCCAGGCAACCGCCACACTGGGTACAGCGCCGCGAATCAAATATTATTTTCCGTCCAGTCTCGATTAACATCGTCAGTTAAGCACACTTGCATGTGACACCACGGATGGACGGCCATCCTTGAATGACGATGATTCCGCCAAGATATTCAGCTTCAGCCCCGCCCCCAACAAACCAAGAAACATGGGGAAGACAACGACATTTTGGATGATATTCTGAAAAAAGGAGAGCAGCATAAAATAGAAACAGGCCGTCACCAAGGCATAGTTAACCATGACCAGCGTATTCCTTCTGGTCAAAAAATATACGGCATTTGCCGACAGGAACAGGAGATAGGTCATCATTGAGAAAAAACCGCACTCAAACCAGAGCAGCAGATAATCATTGTGGGGAGCTAAAGAATTTTTTAAACGTGCATTCATTACATCCTGCGCGGTTCCGGCCCCGTACCCTAACAGCGGGCGCTCCATAACCAAATCAAAAATCTCCCGCCAGTGCTGTGCTCTGCCGGCAAGGGTATTCTTGCTGCCCCATTCTGTTTTGACGCTCAATTCCTCAAAGCGTTTCACTATAACAGGAGTAAAAACCAAAGCGACCAAGGTAAAACCTATGAGCACCAGCTTCATATTAATCTGCCGATGGAATCTCAGGGACGCGACACAAAGACCAAAAGCCAGCGAAATCCACGAGCCCCGGCTCAGAGAGAGAACCAATGAAGCCACAAGGGAGCAAAGAGCCAGAACGACAAGAATGCGCCGGCCCTTCCTGGTTTCCTTGCTGAGCCAGATTAAAGCCGCACAGATGATCAGACATAAAAATTCACTATATGAGTTATAATGGCCCAAAAAACTGTCAATCCGACTCCCCTTATAATATTCCCCGGCCCATGCATGCCCGGTCCCGGTAACATACTGGTAATATCCAAAGGCCATGGGTATTAGTGAGCAATACACCAGAGATTTTATAAAGAACATAAAATCATGCTCATTTTTGACGTTGTTATAGACGAGAATAAACATCATCATTCCCGTTAAAAACTTAAAAAACCAGCTTATCGTTGCGAAGTAATTACTCGAAAAGAATGCGCTAAATGTAAAAAAGAACAACATAACGTAGAGGAACACGAAGTTTTTCGGAAAAAAAGTTCGTTGTTTAGCAAACAGCGTCAGAAAAAAAGCATAGACTATAAGTAAGAGTGGCAATACCGCCGACAGGGGAATATCGCCAATTAATCGAAATTGTTTGTAAGAAAACGGCTCGATCAATGGCCTGCAAAGAAAATAAAAACTGACAAACAGGTCAGGCCAACGAACTAACGCCATCATAAGAAGCGCCAATAAAAAAGTGATCGCTTTAGCATGCAAAGGGGTAATATTCATTTTTCTTATAAAAAAATATTATAAATGTTCGCTGAGCTATTTTACCAACAGCCAGCCCATGCCATCATCAGCCAAGTTCCACTGAAGACAATCCCGCACCATATTCGAGTTAACATGTTGTTTTTTATCTTTCGGCAACGCAAATTATTTTTCAAAAGGGATTCTCCTGTATTTCTTTCTACTCCGTAGGTAAAGAGAACGAGTCAACCTTCTTTCGCACAGAAATTGCACGCCATAATATTTCAAGGCCTTAATAAAATCGGACAAGGTATAATCATCAAGAGTTGCCTTGATTTCAGGGGTAGCCCCACCCTTGTATCTAATGGCCCGACAGAAAGCCATTCGCGCTGAAATCAACCGTTTTTTGTTGTCTGGCTGAACAGCACGAAGTAGCTCTTTTTCATCCAATGCTGTTTGTGACACAATTCCATCTCTGGTGGCGGCATCAAACAACCTGGCTGCTTCCTCAGTTCTGACAATACAAATCGACTTTCCAGCCCCCGCATTCTTTCTCTCTTCCGGAAGCCACAAATCTCCAAAGGACAAATCCGCTAATTCCGCACTTTTATCATGGCATAATGAGCAGCGGTGAGGATTTTGCAAACACATTACCGGATAATAATTTTCTAAATCGGCTAACACTTTTTCACCATCAGAAGTGAAAATTTCTAATTTGCCCGGCCATCCGTTTCCTCGATATTTAAGACTCATTACAGATTCTAAGGGGATATTCAGCCCCCCCATTAACGTCTTAAGCCCGTTAACCGACCTGCCGGAGGCACAAAAAAGTCCAAATAACAGCTTGATTCGTTTTTTTAGCTTAGGAAATTTGAGTTGGGCTTTACGAATGGCGTGAATGTGACAAGGGAGTCCTACCACTGCATAACGCCCTTCTTTGTCTAAAATTTCGCGCAGAGCAATATTGGTGGGAGATAAACAATATTTAGAACCGGAAGCATTAACAACCTCATCAATGTTTCTGGCTATATAAGATTCTGATAACCATGGCTTTTCCTTACTCATGCCCGTTACCAAAGCGCCATCTATATGATTGTTGGCAAAGGCGTAACTTAAAAGTGCCGTAACCATACCCCCAGACGAACAGTTATAACGAAGTACATCATTGAGGGCATGAGCCTTATACCCAGCCAAATAATGTCCTATGCGATAATTGCCGGGAACTCCTCCCCAAAGTACGCTATTTAATGTGTCATAATCCGCTATCGCTCCAGGGCATATTTCCCAACACAAATCACAGTTATTACAAGAGTTATCATCTATCTTGGGCAAGAAAACCCCTTGGCAGTCGTCCAATTCCATGGTTATCGCTTTTTGTGGGCAAATCGCCTGACAAGTACCACAACCTAAACAAAGATTGCGTTGGACAACATTTCTGTTCAGAATATTCATTGAAATATTCACCGTAGTTAATCAATAGAATGCCTTCTTATGGGACACACTCTTCAACAAGTATTTGCACACTCAATTACCACCGGCTTTGCCGGTGGTAATTGAGTGTCACCAAAAAACGCGAAAAAAATCTGCCCCTTCAGTTCCGATTTTAAAGAAAACCAAGTCAGAAATCATGGACAAACAATACCTTTCTTTTTCAGCAGGCACATTATCCGCTCGACACACTCTTCCAGTGACGTGCCGCCGCTGTCCAACAGAAGGGCAGGTTCTTCCGGAGCTTCATACGGCGACGAGATACCTGTATAATTGGCGATAAGACCGGCTCTGGCCTTTTGATACAAACCCTTCACG
>DYOU01000149.1 GCA_020720365.1 Candidatus Elulimicrobium sp. | reverse complement strand
CCGCATTTTTACTGGACAGAGACCTTTGTATCGGAAAATCCAGATTTCGGAAATATTTATCAGGTCACTCTGTTTTGGAAAACCATGACAGATTTCGTATTCTTTAGTAACGCAAATTAAATAACTATCGAGTTAGGAAAGGCACGATAGTTCCAAGCAGGTAAGAAGTCATCACGGATAATACGCATAGTCTGTTTGAAATTATCGGCGGCTTTTCGTCCGGTTTGGTAAATGGTATCAATAATTTTGACAAAAACCTTTAGCCCTTTGCTGGTCGTGGTTTTTTCGATTAATTTCTTTACCAAATTGACGCTTGTGAAAAGAACTCCCTGACAGGCTCTGGTGACGTGCGGAAATAAGCGATGCTCAATCGGATTGTATTTGGAACAGTATGGCGGATAATGGGCGATCCGAATTTCAATGCCCAGCTCATCAGCCAATTGTTGCAGGTCTTCTTTGAAAATGTAGTGACGAGAACCGTTGCTGCCACCACCATCACAGAGCGCCAAAATTGAAGTGGCGTTTGGATAGAGTACGCGACCATGTTGAAGCCACCAAGAGCGAAGGCAATCGCAGGCAAACTGACTGGTGTCCTTGCTAATGCCGATGTGAATGTAGCCAGTATTGTGCTGTAAGTCATAGATGCCGTGTGGAATGATCACTCCCTCTGCAAAGCTATTGAAGTCATGGTCATAGACCTGCAATGCCTCTTTTGTGTACAAGTGACCAGCGCGGTAAAAATTACCCAAACTTTCCTTCTTTTTGGTATCGAAACTGATGATTGGGTTGCCGCTTGCCCGAAATTCAGCCATCCGCGCCTTGATATTGAGAAACTGTTCGTTGCGATACGCGACAGATTTCATGGTTTTCTTCTTTTGAGCTTTTCGGCGCCGATAGTTGTGTTTCTTGAGTAGCTTATTCACAACACTCTTGCTGACCTTGACCTGATGATCCTGCTCCAATTTTTGGGCGATTTCTTGTGGCGTCAGATCTGTCCAAACGATCTCTTCGTTCATCGGATCACCGGCTGTATGCTCTTTCAACACATTCAGAAATTGCGCATCAATATCCAGATGATGGTAATCGTAACGCTTTCGCCCGCCACCTGGCTTACGGATTGCCGCATTGTATTCAGGTTGATCTGGAAGTCCTGCCAATTCCACCAACCCGTTATGCACTGTCTTTTCACTGCAACCCAAAATCCTGGCAATGTAGACTTGCCCTCCTATTCCCAGTTTCAAAGCTTCCACCGCCGCGTAAAGCCGTTGATCTTTTTCTGAAAGTGTAGCGTAATATTTCTTCATTACTCGTTCGATTTCTGGACGATAGGCTTGCATTATTTTGCTCCATTTTCAAACATTTGTTCAGAAGTTTACCCGCTTTCTTAACTTACAGAGCATAATCACGTTGACTGGAAAGTTGTTTAATCCTCGTTACTAATTTGAAGAGAACCAAAATTTACTGCTCTTCCCGCGATTTATTGAGATGATACCGTTTTTACGGGTAAAACATTCACGAATTGGCTTTTCTTTATTTCTCCAGTCAAA
>DYOU01000148.1 GCA_020720365.1 Candidatus Elulimicrobium sp. | reverse complement strand
AAACCGCGAACAGGCGAAAAATCTTTCCTCAAGTATCCCTTTTGATGAAATCGGTAAGTTTGCGCTGGATGGATGTGCTGTTGGGGAGCATGCGCTGGCAGGCGCTTTGAGATTCTTTGCCAGGGGAACCCTGCAAGGTGAACCTTCTGCTGAACCTGTTCTGAGACGATATTTCAACGCGGCGCTCCTTTCCGTGTTCGCGATGGGCAATCTTCTCAGAAAACACAACTTTCAAACCGCAGTCTTTAATCACGGTATCTATGTCCCGCAGGGTCTCATTGGTGAAGTCTGCCGTCGGGAGAATGTGCGTGTGGTGAACTGGAATCCGGCATACCGGAAGAAATGTTTCATTTTCAGTCATCACGAAACATATCACCATACCATGTCAACGGAACCTGTAGAGAAATGGAAGGATATTCACTGGAACCAAAAGCTTGATAACAAACTAACTGATTACCTAAAAAGCCGTTGGAAAGGAACTTACGACTGGATCAAATTTCATAAAGAACCGAATTGCAAACTATCTGAAATTGTAAAAACGCTCGGCCTGGATCCCTCAAAACCCTGTGTTGGTTTACTCACCAGCGTAGTATGGGACGCGGTGTTACATTATCCGTCAAATGCGTTTCCCTCGATGAGCGACTGGATAATGGAGACTATCAGGTATTTCAGCAGGAGGGAGGACTTGCAACTGATCATAAGGGTCCATCCTGCGGAGATTCATGGTGCGCTTCCTTCCCGTCAGCGCGTTGTTGATGAGGTGAAAAAGTTATTTGGAAACTTGCCGGAAAACATAAAAATAATACCGCCTGAAAGCAATATCAGCACTTACCTGATGATGCTGAATTGTGACGCGGCCCTCATCTACAATACAAAGACAGGGATAGAACTTGCCGCAATGGGCCTTCCCATTGTTGTTGCCGGGGAGGCATGGATCCGGAACAAGGGCTTTTCGATAAGCGTCGAAAAGCCTGATGAGTATTTTGCGATACTTGACAAATTACCCTTCAGGGAAAGAATCCCTGACGAAGATAGCGAAAGGGCAAAAAAATATGCTTATCACTTTTTTTTCCGTCGCATGATACCCCTGGAGTGTATTCGACCTCATAAGGGTTGGCCTCCATATAAGATAGAGTTAACCGGACTTCAGGATTTGATGCCAGGTTCAAGCCGAGGCCTGGATATTATTTGTGATGGCATATTGCAAGGGACTGACTTTATTTATCCTGACAAGTGGGAAAGATGGTCTTGCTAACGCGGCCTAACGCCCGCAACCCAAGTGGTTAGGCATCGCGCATAAATAACTGTCGCATTTAAGGACTGATGCAGTAGTTCCATTCGCCGTGAAATTCATGGCGCGTAATTTTGATGGGGCCAGCCCAGCATCTGAAACTTGCTGTTTGGTAGGATAGACATTTGCAACCAGTGCGGCCTTGATTCTCAGTCCGATTTTGGTGGTCGTTTACACATCTGGTAGATATGCGACAGTTATTTATGCGTGACTCCTTAGGGATGTAGAAATTGCCGATATACCATTTTATATCTATATGGTAGGGTGG
>DYOU01000147.1 GCA_020720365.1 Candidatus Elulimicrobium sp. | reverse complement strand
CCGGCCCAGCGCCAATTATGTTGGCCCCTGCCTGCAACAGTATGTCCCCATTGATGTGCGAACCCCATAAGGGTGGCTCTTTACCCACCTCCGATGAACGGGGGGCAAGGCACTAAGGCGAACGGCAGGATAAAACAAGTCAATACATAGCTATAAATTTAAATATTATCAGCGTGTTAATTGGCGATCAGAGGTGTTTAATAGCGCCGTTCGCCTGAAAAAATATGCGCTAAGCCCATCGTCAAAGCCGAGAGAGCGCCTTTTTAATGTTGCTCCTTGAGCGTTTTACAGTGTATTGCAATCGGGCGGCCCATCTGCCTGTTTATTCTTTCTGCCACCCCTGATGATCTCGCAAAAGTCCAAAAACAGGCCTTTTCTCGAAAGTCACACCCGTAATTTCAATAAGTTACAAGGGTAACTTTTCGACTTCTTGCGCGATTGTCATCTCTATCCTTTTCCATCGCCTTTTACATTGAAGCCCTTCTTGGATGGCGCTGAGTAACTTGATGGCCCATCGTTCTGTTGCCCTGCTTAGGAGTCAAGCAAAAATAACTTGAACGACTTGCACTCATTTTTGGGCCATCTTTGCTCGCAGCTCAATCACAAAATCCTCGGTGTAGCCCAACTACACCTGCGGTTTTGTTCAATCCTTAGTTTAATTCTTTTCTTTCTTGTCTTGCAGTCAGACCCATCTCAGAAAGTTACTTATCTTGGCGCTTTCTCGAATTACCGATTTACAGAAGAGCATCAATACGGGATAGGGGTTCAAATATGGCAGGAAGGAACAGATCTGTTTGGACTTTTTTCCAACTCACAAGGTCTTATGGGAGATACTCCGACGGGTTTACTTGAAAAGATCTCTTTCAATTCTAAAACTGGTCATATTGCCTTTACCGCCAAGCTCACAATGGGGCTGCACAGTTGCAAAATACACGAGAGGGTTCCGAGTCAAGATATTTTCCATTTCGAGGGAGCGCTTTCAAATATGTCGCTATCTGGAACATTGAGACACGCTGATAATCTTCATCAAGAACAGGCCCCGACAGAAGAAAAAATAGTCCTTAAAAAGTCGGAGGAATTGGTTGTTACTCAATATCGGAACCGGGAACAATGGGAGGCCGAGATGAAAGACATTCTCAAGTTTCGAGGGCCGAAGTGGTAACAAATATTTCGCCGGCCAACAACCGGTTCCAGAGCGGTTTGCCTCAATGAGTCATGCAAATCCAATTGGTTATGCGTGATTCTCGATTGGCTCGTAATGGCTACGCATTGATAACCGCATGTGCTCGACAGGGTCACACATCACTGCGAAATAATCGAAACTGGAAACGAAAGCTGGAGAATTAAATCAAGAATCAATAACTGAAAAACACTGCCTGAGGTGGGTCAATTTTGGACGCCGATGGTGGGTCATTTTTCAATGCCGATTGACACACAAGGGCCCGCCGGAAAATCAGCATAAGGCTATCCCTGACTGTCAGCGGTCAGGGAAGGGCAGATTATTCCTTCACCAGGAGCAGAGCGGCCCACTCCTTTTTCTGCTCCTGCCGCTCAAGGGAA
>DYOU01000146.1 GCA_020720365.1 Candidatus Elulimicrobium sp. | reverse complement strand
CCCTAACCTTGATATTAACACGTAGTAGTTAATAAAAAACGATGAAAGAGCTTGACTTCATAGGGTATTTGTTTGTTTCTTTGTACTACGTAACTACGTATTATATGGAAACTTCAAAACATCCACAGTGGGCAATTGCTCACCGCAAACCCGGAACCGAGCTCCGTTGTATAGCTGGCAAGTATTATCTGTATCCGTACAAGATGGTTTACGATAAAGAGAAGAAGAGGGGCAGGAAGATAACCGGCAAACTGTTGGGCAGCATTACAGAGCAGCATGGATTCATTCCTTCCGGAAAGAGAAAACTGGAAAAGGCTTTGGAGTTGCGAAATGTAACCAAACCCTCTTGCAAGGAATTCGGTGTCGGTTTCCTGATCACCAAGGTATTTTCCAGGCACATCGACGTTCTTTCAAACATTTTCCCCGACCACTGGAAGTCCATCCTGGCTATAGCCTATTGCCGCTTCGTGTACCGATGCCCGTTGAAAAGCATTCCGTTTCGTCTATCCCAGAGTTATTTGCCGGAACTCATCGGGAGCCGCACCTTTAATGAAAAGACCGCGAGTCTGGTGTTGAAGACCATTGGCGGCATGCATGAACAGAAACTGGCCTATATGAAATCCTTTATTAAAAAGGATGAATACCTGCTGATGGATGCGACCAATATTTTTTCCAATTCAAGCCTGATCACCCTGGCCAGGAAAGGTTATAACACTCAGATGAACTTTGATACCCAGTTCAACCTGATGTATATTTACTCGGCAAAAACTTCCATGCCGGTCTATTACCGGTTATTGCCGGGGAACATACGGGAAGTCAGGGCGTTTAAGAACTGCCTGCTGGAAGCAGGATTAAAGGATGCCATCATTGTGGCCGATAAAGGCTTCTATTCGGAGAAAAATGCAGACTTGTTGCTGAAGGAGAAACTAAGGTTTATTCTCCCATTAAAGCGGGACAATTCACTGATCGATTACTCCTTGCTGCAAAACAATACCTTTAAGGAAGACGGTTCGTATTTTGTCCATGAAAAACGCATCATCTGGTACCAGGAATACTATATCACCACGGATAAACGGCTATCGTTGTTCATATTCCTGGATGAGGCCTTACGGATCAAGGAGGAAAAGGATTATCTGGAGCGCATTGAAACCCATCCCGAATGTTATTCCCTGGAGCAATACCACCAAAAGAGAAATATCTTTGGCACCCTGGTGCTGCTTACTGCATTAAAAAGAAGATCGGCCGAAGACATCTTTCAGAGTTATAAGTCCAGAAATACGATTGAAGTGTTGTTCGACGGAATGAAAAATGTACTGGAAGCCGACCATACCTATATGCAGGATGAGCAAACATTACAGGGATGGATGTTTGTCAATCACATCACCCTGCAATGGTATCAACAGTTATATTTGGAACTGAAATCAAAGAAACTGCTGAAAAAGTACTCCGTGAATGATTATATCCAACTATTGACAGACCTAAAGAAGATCAAGATAAACGGAGAGTGGCACTTCAATGAAATTACAAAGAATACCTCCCGAATGTTAGAAAAATTGGGGCTT
>DYOU01000145.1 GCA_020720365.1 Candidatus Elulimicrobium sp. | reverse complement strand
TGCGCACCTTGGCTTTTTCTTCAGCATCCAGCCGGCGGTCATCACCTTCATCAGCTATCAACCCTGGACACATCATGGCCGGAAACAGAAAATTGCGGTGTTTGGGCTCAGGGGTTTCATCCTGATATCTCCGAATGACCTTGCTGGCTTCCGCCGGATCCATCCGGGCAACCCTTTCCAACAAAATATTCATTTCATGATGTGCACATACAGGAGCACACCGATTCGACATGACCCCGCTATTGATGCCTTGAATGACCGCTTTTCGCTGTCGTCCATGCCAAATATCGGCCATGTTTTCCAAAGAAAGATTCCCGATCTCAAAGCCCGGCGTACCTGACCATTCAACACAAGGATAAACGTTGCCGTTAGGCCAGATAAGTGCCAGCCACGAACACAATCGACATGTGTCATACGGCTTGGTATCCAACGTCGCGATATCAATGAACTTTTGCTTCGGGAAGATCACCGCGATCTTGGATCTTTCCCCGCTGAGGTAAGGTATCAATTGATGTTCAATGATCTTAACGGCTAAGTTCAACGTCTTGGCTGTTGATTGCTTATCCCCGTACATAAAAGCAGCAAATTCCGCAACAGACTCCTCTCCTTGCGTGGCTCTCAAATAAGCCATAATCTGCGCAATACGAACATCGTCATAATGCTTACTGCTTTCATAATTGGAAACCGGGCGCAATTGCAAACTATACAAAGCCCCTGTAAACCCGTATTCAGCTTCTATCTCTCGTTCAATGGCCAATAACCTTCGGGCGATCTCCATCATGTCCATGACATTAACAACATTGACAACATAACCAATGCTAATGTCCGTCCTGCCGCCATTGACCTGATTCGCAATAAGCAGACGTTTGACCTTTTCAAGGACTTCCTCAAAATTATTCCTGCCTGTAATCAACCGCTGCACTTGTGCTGATCCTGCGTTAAGACTGACCCGAATATATTGCAGCTGACAATCCAAAAGCTGATCCGTTAAACGGCCGTTCAAAGATGCCGCGTTTGTATTAAGCGCTATATCCAAACCAAGCTCTTTGGCATACTTCATCGCATCAATCAAATATGGATAAAGGGTCGGTTCTCCGCCACCCGTAAAAATGACCCCTTTGACATCTGTTTCTTTCAATTCCCTCAAGACTTTTTGTATCAGAGGAAGCGGCATATCCTGCACGGAAATATTCAAATCATCAATATGATCTACAGCCCTGTTCCCCCCGACTCTAAAGCTGCCTTTGGCGCCGCCATACGTGCAAAAATAACATCTTTGACTGCAACGTAATGTAGGCACAAGATGCACCGTCACTGGATGTCCACTATAAAAGTCTCCAGCCAAAATCTTATTGACCTGAATCTTATGGCTCATCCATTTCGTAGGAGCAAGCGCCCCATAATTAAAGAATTCCCGCGACATCCAAGACCCCGTCCCAGCTGCCACATACCGCCTAAGCATGCGGATCCAGTGTTCACGCGCCTGCATATAAGAATTATCAAGAACGAAATCAAGATGAATCTTTAATCTTTCGCGGTCATTCGCCAGCCAGGTGGCAATGGCCTTGTTGACCT
>DYOU01000144.1 GCA_020720365.1 Candidatus Elulimicrobium sp. | reverse complement strand
TTTGGGTGAAAAAAGGAGGCAGTAGTGAGATTAACAAATAATTTATCCAAAGTCATCTTAAAAAAGGGCGAAGAAGCGGTCACAGGGCGGATTGGGCTTGGCTGGATGGTTGACAGTTTGAGGCATTTTGGATTAAAGAAGATGATTGTCGACGAGCATCGGCAGGAGAAGAAATCAAATCGTGAGAAAGACGCGTACGAGAAGATGATGGCCGGGGTCATGATGATGACGTCTGGCGGAGAGCGGTTGGAAGATATTGAGAATTTACGGGCGGATCGCGGGTTGCTGGATAGTTTGGGATGGAAAGAAATGGTCTGCGCGGATACGGTGATCAATTTTATCGGAGACCGGCGTAATAATGCTAAAACCCGGCGGGTAAATGACGAACTGGTTGTTAAGGCGTTGAAGAAGTCCCGGGAAGAAGAATTCACGTTTGACAGCGACGCGACGTATATGGACAGCGGCAAGGAATGCGCGGAGTATTCGTATCAGAAACGGCGTCAGATGAGTGGTTTATTGGGTAGTATCGCGGAGCTTGGGATTATTAATACGGTTGATTATCGGCGTGGAAATGAGAGTCCGCAGCGGGGAATATTAAACCAGTTGAGAAAAGCCTGTGCACAGGCCCGGCGGGCGGGCAAAAGTATCCGCCGGTTCAGGAGTGATTCTGCAGGATATCAAGACAAGATCTTCACGTATTGTTCGACGAATGAAATTGAGTATTATGTGACGCTGGACAAGAACGAAGGCGTTCTTAAGACGGTCAAGAAGTTGAAAGGCGGCGACTGGAAAACGATGTACGGGCGGTATGCGGACAGGGATAAACAGTGGGCAGTGACCGAGCATGTTGTTGCCAAAGGGTACCATGTCAGGATCATGGTCTTGCGCTGGAAGAATCCTGATCCGACGCTGTTTGACAAGAATGAGTATTGTTATCATGTGATCGGAACGAACAACCGGGAGATCGACCCGATGGAGTGGCTGGAAATACACAACGGCCGAATGGGTTCTATTGAGCATGATCACAAGGAATTGAAAAGTGGATTCGGCTGTGAGTATACGCCGAGCAATACTTTTGAAAAGAACCGCGGCTATTTTTTACTGGGAGTTCTTGCGCATAACATGGTACAGGTCCTGAAATTATTTTATCTTGGCGCCGACGCTGTTCAATGGACGGCAAAGACGATTCGGTATCAGTTTATTAATGTCTGCGGTAAGATCGTGCGTAGTGGTCGGCAGTTCTATTGCCGGATCATTAACGTGACGAATGAGGTATTCTCCAGGTTCAAGGAGTGCCAGCAGGTAATGATCAGCGGATAACGAAGTAAAATTGAATGATCATAGGGCAGCAAAATCAGGCAGTCGCTGGAAGTGTGTCCAAAAGGCTGATTTAGAGGTTGTCAGTGAATATTCGTCCAGTCGTAAAATCGCTCAGGGCCATTAAATTCCTGGAATAAGCAGTATCAGGTTGGTATTTTTGAGGAGAACTGCTATTGTGCGGTTCCTAATTCGGAGTTCGGGGCTAAAGTTAGTTGAAACTCTTTGAAAAAGAAGGGCAGGGTTCTCCTAAAATAGG
>DYOU01000051.1 GCA_020720365.1 Candidatus Elulimicrobium sp. | reverse complement strand
TAAATTTATATGCGTGAAAAACTGATTTCATTCCTAAAGCATTCCACCGGTTTTGTTTCAGGCGAAGATCTGAGCCGTGAGTTCAGGGTCAGTCGCTCGGCTGTGTGGAAGTGTATCGAGGAGTTTCGTGAGGACGGCTACAAAATTGAGGCGGTGCCGCACCATGGGTACAAGCTTGTGGCGGTGCCTGATAAATTAACTGCGGCGGAGGTTCAATATGGCCTCGGTACGCGAAAATTTGGTTGTGAAGTGCGTCATTTTGAAGAGATCTCTTCAACAATGGATGAAGCTTTTCGTTGGGCTATGGCAGGTGCGCCGGAAGGATCGGTGGTAACGGCAGAGGCGCAGACCAAAGGACGAGGCCGCCTGGGTCGGGGTTGGGTTTCTCCTAAAGGCGGTGGCTTGTATTTTTCACTCATACTTAGGCCGGATCTTCGGTCATCTCAGGTAGCCAAGCTTACGCTGTTAAGTGCGGTGGCTTTATCTGAAGCGGTGCAGGTGTGTACCGGCCTTTGTCCGCTCATTAAATGGCCCAATGATCTTTTGCTAGGGGAGAAAAAGCTGGCGGGTATTCTGACAGAATTACGCGCTGAAGTAGACCGGGTTGATTTTGCTGTGGTGGGAGTTGGGATCAATGTAAATTCTTCAGGTAAGAATATTCCTTCTGAAGCAACCTCGTTAAAGATAGAAGCAAAAGGCCAGGAACATGATCGTGCGGCTTTATTGCGTGAGATCCTGCGGGCGTATGAGAAACGTTATTTGAACCTGAAGAAACAGGGGTTTACCTCAGCTATGGAAGAATGGTGCCGTCGGTCGGCTACCATTGGCAATGGAGTTCGGTTCGAAGAGCGTGGGCATGTTTATGAAGGCGTGGCTACAGGGCTGGCAGAGGATGGCGGACTTCTGGTGCTGCTGGACTCCGGAGAGACTGTAAAACGTATGGCAGGGGATGTAACGCTTCATAGCAAGGGAAGAATGCGTGGATAATATTCTCAAGGATCAATTACTGGAGCTACAAGAGAAAGGTCTTTTAAGGTCATTACGGACCCTGTCTTCTTCACAGGGCCGCGAGATCGTGCTTGACGGGCGGATAGTTCTTAATTTTTGTTCAAATGATTATCTGGGATTGGCTGCAGATATCCGGATCGTGGAAGCTGTGGCCAATGCATTGAAGTCGCGTGGATTTGGGGCGGGAGCATCAAGGCTTATGTGCGGGAATTTTGATGAACACAGTGCGCTTGAGTCCGAATTGGCTGTGTTTAAGAAGACGGAAGCTGCCCTGATCTTTTCAACAGGATATATGGCTAATGTCGGGATCATCCCGTCGCTTGTTGGTCGGGAAGATGTTGTTTTCTCCGATCGGTTGAACCATGCTTCGATTGTGGATGGGATTATTTTAAGCCGGGCAGCTATGAAGAGGTATTCACATAATGATATGAGTTGTCTGGAGGACAGGTTGGCGGCCGCCAGGAATGCGCGCCGCAGGCTGATTGTGACCGACTCGGTGTTCAGCATGGATGGAGATATTGCCCCTTTGAAAGAGCTGGTGGCATTATCTCGACGGTATGATGCCTGGTTAATGGTAGATGAAGCGCATGCCTTTGGTGTATTCGGATCCTCCGGGGCAGGAATGGCTGAAGAGCTGGGCGTGACGGAAGGTATTCATGTGCAGATGGGGACTCTTTCAAAAGCGGCAGGGTCATTTGGCGCTTATGCAGCAGGTTCAAGGGTATTGATCGATTATATACTGAATACAGCACGCAGCGGGATCTTTTCAACAGCGTTGCCGCCATCTGTTGCGCAAGCCAGCCGTCAGGCGCTTCGATTGATACGTGAAGAGTCGGACCGGCGGATACGCTTGCGGGCTTCGTCTCTTTTCTTACGCCGGAGGTTGCAGTCGCTTGGGCTTGATGTTCCGGAAGGGATCACACCGATCATTCCCGTATTACTTGGGGATACGAGGCGCGCTGTTTCCTGGTCAAAGGCTTTGCTGAAGGCAGGGATATTTGTGTCCGCTATCCGTCCTCCAACAATTCCGGAAGGTTCAGCGCGGCTGCGCGTCACCGTGACAGCGGCCCATACGGATTCAGATCTGGAGCATTGTGCGAGTGCGTTTCGTCGGATAAAAAATAATGAATAGGTCGATTATTTTTCTTCATGGATTCGGCGGATCTGGGCTTATTTGGCAGTGGCAGGTGGATTATTTTTCTTGCCGGCACAGGGTTATGGCGGTAGATCTTCCTGGGCATGGGCTTTGTCCGTGGAATAATGAGAATTTGGCAGGCATGGCGGCTCACGTTCGTCAGCAGTGTGAAAAGGCGGGGATACCGGTCGAAGAGGTTGATCTTGTTGCCAGTTCTTTCGGAGGTTTGGTGGCCCTTAAATTCGTTGAGTTGTATCCTGAGTCTGTTCATAAGCTTGTTTTGACGGGATCATTACCCAAGTTTGTAGCTGTTGAAAATTATCCTGCAGGGCTGGAGGCAGGGGCCATTCATAAGCTTGCCAGGCAGTGCGAGAGGAATGTGGGGAGTGTTTTGGATATGTTTTTTCGTTCTGTCTGTACGACGAAAGAACGAGAGTCAGCTCAATATTCTCGAGTGAAGGCATTACGAGGGAATTTGCGGCTGCCCGAGCGAGATGCATTGCTGGGTGTCCTGAGCATACTCGAGAAAGAAGATCTAAGGGAAGTGCTGCATCAATGGCACAAGCCTTGCCTTTTTCTTTTGGGGGATAGCGATCCTGTCTGTCCGGTATCGGTAGTGGAGCCGCTGCGCAGGGGATGCTCTTGCGTGCAAGTAGAGATATTGAAGGGAGTAGGGCACTTCCCGTTCCTGACGATCCCTGAAGTATTTAATCGGCGTGTAGAAAGGTTTCTTTCATGATGTCTTGTTCTGAAATTTCCAGACGCTTTTCTGAAGCGGCGCCTCATTATGATCAGGCGGCGCGTATCCAGGGCGTGCTTGCGTCTGAACTCGGAGCGAGGGTGCGCATTCGTCCCGGGAGTGTTGTAGTGGATGTTGGTTCCGGTACAGGGAATTTGTTGAGGTTGCTTAAAAGAAAAGAGCCTGACGCAGTTTATGTTGGGATTGATGCGGCAGAGGGGATGTTGGCGTTGGCAGATGGGATTAGGGTGCAAGCTGATTATGCGCGGTTGCCGTTCAGGCCGATGAGTATGGACCTGGTGGTTTCTTCATCGTGTTATCAGTGGGCTATGGATCTTCATCAGGCTTTTGCCGCTGCCGCTGCGGTCCTTAAGCCCGGTGGCCGTTTTCATGCCGTGCTCTTTGGTAAAAATACGCTGTCGGAATTATTTGCAGCGTTGGGGGCAGGTTCACCAGAGCTTGCGGTCAGTCTCTCACAGGTTGTTCGGCCGCCTTCTCTGGAGGATGTTTGTGGAGCACTGTCTTTAGCCGGTTTCTCTGCCTTGGATTTCGAATCCGAGATCCGTCAAGATACGTTTGATTCTGTCAGGGATATTCTGCTCTGGTTAAGGGCGATCGGGGCTCATGGCACAGGCCGCGGAACTTTTATCGGGAAGGGATCGTTATGCCGGGCGGAAGATTATTATCGTCTTTATTGTGAAAAGAAAGTTTCTTTTGAAGTGATCTGGCTGGAGGCGCATAAATGAGCCGTATTATTTTTGTTACCGGGACAGATACCGGTGTTGGGAAAACAATGGCGGTATATGCCTTGGCATTGCTGTTGCGGCATCAGGGCTTTTCTGTGGGGGTGATGAAACCGGTGCAGTCAGGAGGCGACGGGGATGCTCAATTTCTTCAAAAACATTTAAAGCTTGTTGAAGATATTCGGGATATCAATCCTTATTCAGCACCAGAACCTTTATCTCCGCAGAGTGCGTTGAAACGGGCCGGGATCGTTTTTAACAGAAAGAAAGTCCTTGCGATCGCCCAGCGATTATCGAAAAGAGTGGATATTCTTCTGGTAGAAGGGGCTGGAGGTTTGCTTGTTCCTGTGACGAAGCGGTATTCGATGGCGGATTTGGCGAGCGATCTGGGGGCGGAAGTGATCATTGTAGCCCGACTAGGATTGGGAACGATCAATCATACGCTTTTGACGTTGAGGGAAGCGCAACGCCGGTCATTGACGGTAGAAGGCATTGTGTTCTCTGATGCCGATGGAAGAAGGCAGGGCCTTTCGGAGCAGTTGAATCCCCAAATAATAGGGGAATTGTCCGGTGCACCTGTTTTAGGCATTTTGCCTTTCTTGAGAAAGAAAGACCCTTATCATGTACTTGCGGCAAGCCTTAAGGCGCTTAATATTCGTTCACTCACGCGTCCCCGAAAAGATCAGACAGACGATTTGATCAGGAAAGACAAAAGGCATATCTGGCATCCATTTACACAGATGCGTGATTGGGAGGCGGATTCCCCTGGTGTGCCCTTGGTGATCGATCGGGCTGAAGGTGTTTACTTGACCGATACGCAGGGGAAGAAATATATCGATGGCGTTTCCAGCCTTTGGGTCACAGTGCATGGGCATGGCCGTCCAGAGATCACAGAGGCTATTGCGCATCAAGCGGCACGGCTCGATCATTCAACGATGTTGGGACTGGCGAATACCCCTGCGGTAGAATTGGCCGCTAAGCTTGTAGAGATTGTGCCTAGAGGTCTTGAAAGGGTATTTTATTCCGATAATGGGTCAACGGCAGTTGAAGTGGCCATTAAAATGAGTTATCAATATTGGCAGAATATGGGCCATCGCAGGAAGACGTTGATTTGTCATTTGGAGAATGCGTATCATGGCGATACGCTGGGGTGTGTGAGTATCGGCGGGATTGATCTGTTTCATCAAGTTTATCGCAGGTTGGTTTTCAAAACGTATCAGGTGGCCTTTCCGGATTGTTACCGGGATACCCGGGCATTTGAAGCAGTGGATGCGTTTGAGGCATTCCTTAAGAAAGAACATACAAGGGTAGCCTCTTTGGTGCTGGAGCCTTTGGTGCAGGGCGCTGCCGGAATGGTGATTTGGCCAGAGGGTGTCCTGAAACGCTTTGAGGGCTTGTGTCGGAAATATGATATTCTTCTGATTTGTGATGAAGTGGCAACAGGCTTTGGCCGTACGGGGAAAATGTTTGCCTGCGAGCATGAGGATGTGCATCCGGACCTGTTGTGTGTGGCCAAGGGTCTCTCTGGCGGGGTTCTGCCGCTGGCGGCAACATTGACCACACAGCGGATCTTTGACGGATTTAAATTTCCGTATAAAGATATGAAGGCGTTCTTTCATGGCCATACATACACAGGAAATCCGATCGCCTGTGCGGCGGCGTTGGCTAATCTGGAGTTGTTCAATAAAGATCGGACGATAGAAGGCTTACGTATCAAGACGGCTCATTTAGCGCAGATGTTGGAGTCGTTCAGGGATATTCCTGAAGTAGGGGATGTTCGTCAACGAGGCATGATGGTGGGGATTGAATTGGTGAAAGACCGGCTATCCAAAGAACCGTTCCCCTGGCAGGACAGGATCGGAGTCCGGGTCTGTCAGAGGGCCAGGGATTATGGCGTTATGGTGCGGCCGTTGGGGAATGTGATCGTCGTGATGCCGCCCTTGTCGATATCCGTAGAAGAGATCGATCTATTGGTCGCAGGCATTCGGTCGGCGGTGAAGGATATTATGGCCGATGAGAACAAACCGTATTGCGGGTGTTGATCCTATGATAAAAAAGATATTTGTAGCAATGTCCGGCGGGGTGGATTCATCCGTAACGGCTGGGCTTTTGCTTGAACAGGGTTATGCGGTTGAAGGGGTCACGATGTGTCTTGAACTTCCCGCCTCTTCAGCGGCCCGGCGTCCGGGTTGTTGCGGCCTGGAGTCGATCCATGATGCCCGGCGGGTAGCGAAAGCGCTGGGGATTCCGCATCATGTGCTTAATTATGGCGATGCTCTGGAAGGGGCAGTGACTAATAATTTTGTGAATGAGTATCTTTTAGGCCGTACCCCGAATCCTTGTGTACGGTGTAATCAGTACTTAAAGTTTGCACGGCTCTTGAATGACGTCAGGAAGTTGGGGGCGACCCATTTGGCGACGGGTCATTATGCGCGTATTGATCATGATCCGGTAGGTGGCTGGTGTATGAGGAAAGGCCGGGATGAACGTAAGGATCAATCATATTTTCTTTATGGTATTCCCAGAGAGGAGCTTCCTTATGTCCTGTTTCCTCTTGGGGGGTTTACTAAAGAGGAGGTACGTGCAGCCGCTCGTCGTATAAACCTGCCGACAGCTGAAAAGAAAGAAAGCCAGGATATTTGTTTTATTCCCCAGGGAGATTACCGGTCTTTTCTGGCAGAACGGGCACCGTCTTTATGTATTCCCGGCGATATGATCGATCATGAGGGCAGAAAAGTTGGCAGGCATCAAGGCGTTGCTCATTATACGATCGGTCAACGGGAAGGCTTGGGGGTTGCGCTTGGTTATCCCGCATTTGTGTATTATATCGATACGCAGAAGAACACGGTCTATGTCGGCCCGCGGAGCAAGCTTTTTTCCAGAGGGTTGGAGGCCAGTCAGCTAAATCTGGTGAGTATGAATTTTTCTAAAGAAACCATCGAAGCGGGTGTCAAGATAAGGTATAATCACTATGATATTGATGCCAGCGTTGCAATTTTGGATGAAGCCCGTATCGCTGTTCATTTCAAAGAACTTCAAGGCGCTGTGACTCCAGGCCAGTCGGTGGTCTTTTATAAAGGGGATGTTCTTTTAGGCGGAGCGTTGATCGATCAAGCGTATTTTGACAAGAGTTGATGGCAATCTGAGGAGAAGGGTTTATGAGAAAAATATTAGGATTGTTGGTCGGGTTGATGCTGGTGGGCAGCTCTGTTATGGCGGCGGATAACAGGCCGGTCAAGGATGGGGTGGAGCGTATGTATTATAAATCCGGGGCTATTCTTAAAGAAACCAGTTATAAGTACGGATTGGTTGATGGGGTTGTCAGTGAGTATTACGAGAATGGCTCGCGAAAGTCGGTGGATCATTATGTGAGCGGACATCGGGAAGGTGACGCCAAGACCTATTATGAATCCGGTATCATCAAAAGTGAAGGTATGTATCGTGCGAATAATTTGCAGGGCGCATTCAGGCAGTACGATAAAGCCGGACTTCTTGAGAAAGAAGAAAATTATAAAAATGGTATTCTCGATGGCGTGAGTAATCATTATTATCCCGGCGGAGCATTACGCAGGCAAATGGTTTATGTGAATGCTGTTTTGACGGGCGGGGCGATCGAGTATTTTGAAGATGGCAAAGTGAAAGTACAGGAATCTTATAAGGACGGGATTTTGGTCTCATCGACCAAGACTGAGCCAGCAGCAGAGCTGGTAACAAAGAAGCCGATCGTTGAAGAGAAAGATAAGAAGAAAGAAGAGCCCGGTGTTGTTCCTGTCAAGCCTGCGGAATTGTCAGTACCTGTAGTTGAAGAATCGAAACCGGCTGCAGAAGTGGCTCAACCTGTCGTTGCTGCGGACAAACCGGCAGAAGAGTCGGTTTCTCCTGAAGAGATCAAACTATGACCGTTTGAGAATGAACGATTGGATAAGGTTTTTGGTTAACATTAAAGGAGTTATATGGGAATTTTTTTGAATACAGATTATTTAAAAGGATTTGTGAGTGAATCTGAGATTAAAGCGCTTGTGCCGGCGATCGAGGGAGCGCATAAAGATCTTCATGAAAAGACGGGGGCAGGTAATGATTTTTTAGGCTGGGTTACTCTGCCGTCACAAATACCGGATGCTCTTGTTGCCGAACTCATGGCTTTAGGTAAAGAAGTGCAGTCGCATTCAGAGGCGATCATATCCATTGGTATTGGAGGTTCTTATTTAGGAATTCGTTCAACGCTTGAGTTTTTGGGTGGTGATCAGAAGATCCCTGTGTATTATGCCGGACACAATATGTCGGCGATCGATATGGGCCGGATCATAAAAATAGTTGAGAATAAAAGAGTTACGGTTGTAGTGATCTCTAAATCAGGCGTGACGACCGAGCCCGCTTTAGCGTTTCGCATTGTGGATGCGGCGATGAAGCGTAAGTATAGTGGTGAGGAGTTGAAGAAGCGCGTGATCTGTGTAACCGATGAAAAGAAGGGTGCGTTGCGTCAGATCGCGCAAAGCCAGGAGTATCGTTCGTATGTGATCCCTGATGATGTCGGCGGCCGGTTTTCTGTTCAGACCACGGTAGGGCTTGTTCCTCTTGCATTGGCGGGTGTAGATATCAAGGCGTTTGTAGACGGGTTTCGCACTGGTGAGAAAGAGTACGCGAATACGAATGTGTTGAACAATCCGTGTTATCAATATGCGGCTATTCGTAATGTGCTTTACAAAAAAGGCAAGACGATTGAAATGATGGCATCTTTTTATCCGAATGTTCAGTATGTGACGGAGTGGTGGAAACAGCTTTATGGGGAGAGTGAAGGCAAGGGCGGCCAGGGGATCTTTCCGGCGTCTACGATCCTTTCTACCGATCTTCATTCTATGGGCCAGTTGATGCAAGACGGAATGCGTAATATTTTCGAGACATTTCTGATGATCGATACGATCGATCAAAGTATGGTCATTCCTTCACAGCCAGAAGATACGGACAAGTTCAATTGTGTGGCAGGGAAAGAATTGGATTGGGTCAATAAACAAGCTTATAAGGCTACGGCAGATGCGCATTTTGAAGGTGGAGTGCCGAATCTGTGTATTACGTTGGATAAGGCGGATGCATTTCATATTGGGCAATTGTATTATTTTTTTGAAAAGGCGGTGGGGATTTCAGGGTATGTGCTTGGGGTTAATCCGTTCGACCAGCCGGGTGTTGAGGCATATAAAAAGAAGATGTTTGCTTTGTTGGGCAAGAAATAATTAATAAAGACTTTCTCGTCTGCGTCTCTCGTTCGCTTACGCGCGTAGGACTTAAAATAATTTATAAGATTTGTCACCCAGGTCCTGCCACTTTTGCGTTTACGAGGGGCGTTACTCTAATATAAAAGAAGGTTCATTCGTACTTAGGGCGAAATTGAGAAAGATTGTTTTGTTCTTTCACACAATAAGAAGCTTTTGGGCAAAAGTCTGCA
>DYOU01000143.1 GCA_020720365.1 Candidatus Elulimicrobium sp. | reverse complement strand
CCCGCATTTGCTATAGCGTTTGTGCTTGTTGCACAACTACCAATATAATGAATATATATTAACAGGATATTAACCAAAAATGTTGATAATAACTTATATATCAGCATTATAGATTAATATAATTTCATTATTTTTATACCATGCAAGGACGTAAAGAATATACCCCCAAGATGATCTACCAGTTGCATCTGCAAGAACTGGTACCCAAGGATAACTTTTACAGGCAACTTGATGCCGCGCTTGATCTGCATTTCCTGTATAAAGCCACCGAATCCTATTACGGCGACGAAGGCCAGGAATCAATCGATCCTGTTGTGTTTTTCAAGATATGCCTGGTTGGTTACCTCAACAATATCAACTCCGACCGGAGGTTGATTGAATATTGTTCAAACTGCCTGGATATCAGGCTGTTTATCCGCTACGATCTGGACGAACCGCTACCCTGGCACAGCACCATCAGCCGCACCCGTCAGTTGTATGGCGAAGAAGTATTCCTGGAACTGTTCCGCAAAGTGCTGAGCATGTGTGTACAGAAAGGCATGGTTCGTGGCAAGCGGCAGGCTGTGGATTCGGCCTTTATAAAAGCTAATGCCAGTATGGATTCACTGGTTGAAAAGGATGTGGTTGAAGATGCCGAACTATACGCTGATGAACTGAATGAAGGATCAGAGTATAAAGTAAGCAAAACCCGCAAAGCACAGGTCGAACAACATCATGCCTGGAAAGTGAAAGCATACAAGGATCAACCTTCCAATCAAAACACCAAGCAGGTAAATGATTTCGGAGAAGAAATCCGCCCCAAATACCTGAGCAACCACACCCATTATTCACCCACCGATCCCGATGCCCGTATCAGTGTTAAGGTAGGTAAAGCCCGCCAGCTAAACTATTATGGACAAATTTCGGTTGACGATGCCCATCATGTAATTACCGCCGCTTTGGCCGATCATGCCGATAAAAGAGACAGCCAGTGCCTGCCAGCCTTGCTTGATCAAACCATTGAAAACCTGAATGAAAACGAAATACGGCTTGAACAGGTAGCTGCCGATACCGGATACAGCAGTGGCGAAGCGCTGCGATACTGCGAAGAGCATCATGTTGAAGCTTACATCCCCAATTTCGGACTGTACAAACCTACCCGCGAAGGCTTTGATTACAACCCCGAACTGGACCGATACGAATGCACCCGGGGCAACAAAGCTGTATTGCCTTTTCGTAAAACCATCAAAGACAAAAAAGGATATAAGAAAAAAGTATACCGTTCCAATAACAGCAAATGCAAACATTGTCCATTGCGCAGCAGTTGCATAGGTAAAAGTGACTTTAAAGTGCTTGACGACAGCATTGATAAAGCGTATTACGACCGCATGCATGTTAAAATGCAGACTCCCTATGCCAAAAAGATCCGTAAAATAAGAAGTTCAACCGTTGAACCTGTACTGGGCACCCTGATTAACTTCATGAATATGAAACGGGTGAATACCCGGGGCATAAACCAGGCAACCAAACATGTACTCATGGCAGCGCTATGCTATAATCTTAAGAAATACATGAAGTTTCAAGGGCGAAAGGCACAAATTACAGCCGAAACTCTTTCCAATCATGAAAACGGTCCTTTTCAGGTCCTTTTTGAAGCTATTCGCGGCTTTTGGAGC
>DYOU01000142.1 GCA_020720365.1 Candidatus Elulimicrobium sp. | reverse complement strand
GTTCCCACTTGAATACTCCCTTGATCCATGCATAGACGATTGCGAGCGATAAAATTCCGACAAAGATGACAATTTCTACAAAATCCCGGTAGACAAACATTGCATCATTGTACGCAAGAGCGACCGGAAAGAGAAAAAGGACATCGACATCAAAGGCGAGAAAGATGAGGGCGTAGAGGAAAAAGACAATGCCGTAACGCACCCAGCTATCCCCAATGGGCACCATGCCGCATTCAATGAACTGCTTGTTTTTGTTTTCAAACTGACGGGTGCCGCGGGGCATGAGGAGATAAACAATGGCGATGGGGCCAAGGGCGAAGGCAAGACCGCCCAAGGTGAAGGCCGCGATCCAGAGGACATTGTCGCGATAGAGAAAATTTGAAAATTGAAGATCCATATACCCCCCCCCGAAGTTGATTGAACTATCAATTTATTTTGAATGTTTGTCTTTATAATGAAAGAGTGTCTGCTTGTCAACTGAATAATGAATGATCATTCATGTTGGTGCGGGTGATTATTTATTCAATTTCATAGGAATATTTATTGATTATTCCCTAAACATTTTTGAATAAAAGAACATCCATGAAAAGTATTGAGAAAAAGTATATACGTGATAAAGTGCCGAATCACTAATCTAAAAAAAAGATATTTTTTATAAGCAATATTGAAGAAGGAAGAGTAGATGGCTATCACCCTGAGACAATTGGAAATATTTATTGCTGTTGCGGAAACTGCCCAGGTTACCAAGGCGAGCAAAAAATTGTTTGTGACCCAGTCGGCAGTGAGCATGGCCTTGGCTGAGCTTGAGAATCAGTTGGCTGGGCCGTTGTTTGATCGTCATGGTCGCAGCTTATTGTTGAATGAGCGAGGCCGGTATCTGTTGCCTCTTGCCAAGGAAATTGTCTGTCAGGTGAGTAATGTCGAAAGTATTATGTCCGAGAAAAATGACGAATTGACCGGATATATCAATATTGTCGCCAGTACCACTATTGGAGATTATCTCCTGCCTTATCTGATTGGCGCCTTTAAGCGAATGCATGCCCAGGTGGGAATTAACATGCTTGTTCATCATACCCGCTACGCAGAGGCTCTTATCAGGGAAGGCAAGGCTGATATTGGGTTTGTCGAGGGGCCGGTGCAACATCCTGATACCATCATTCGGCCCTGGTTCAAAGATGAGCTGGTGATTTTGGTTGGGCCCGGCGATCCCTTGGCGAGCAATGAGATTTTTGATGTGAAGAAAGATTTTCGGGGGACCCGCTGGATTATGCGGGAAGAGGGGTCGGGGACGGTGGCAATTTTTCGGGAGAAGATGACGGCCTATCTTGATCAGATTAAAGTTATTATGGAAATGGGGCATCCCGAGGCGATCAAGCGGGCGGTTGAATCAGGGGTGGGGATCGCCTGTCTCTCGTCGCTTACGGTGTGTCGTGAGGTCGAGCATGGTTGGCTGAAAAGTCTGAAGGTGGAAGGGGTTGACATGCACCGCCAGCTCCAGATCATTTCGCGAAAAGGCCAGGTGATGAGTGATGCCCTCGCCGAATTTCTGGCCTTCTGTGATGTAATGTCCACCTGTAGCGCCAGTCGGGCCTGCCTTTCGTCTCCATGGAAGTTACAGTCCTTGCTGGCCAAGCAATCGTTGTTGACCAAGCAGTTGTTGATCCTGAAAAAATAAT
>DYOU01000141.1 GCA_020720365.1 Candidatus Elulimicrobium sp. | reverse complement strand
ATTGTTAACATTACACTTAACACCTTTAATAAACTCTGCTAACATAAAACAATAATTTATTTGAATCAATCTGTCTGAATTTGTTTCACTACAGGCGCGGCTATTCTCCCCCATAGAAAATTACCTGAAATTGAATACCATCTTTTTCCCGGAAAACCCCTATGCCCCAGAACAAAGCGGTTCAAGACTATTTTTACGATAACTGGCAAGACATTATTGAAAACATGCAGGATGGCCTGATGCTGGTTGATCCGACCGGTCGAATTCTCTATGTGAACAGTGCCCTGGAAAAAATGCTGGGTTACGAAAAAAATGAGATGGTTGGTCAATCGTGTGACATCCTGGATTGCGAAACGTGTCATGCTCTAAAATCAACAGGGCCGATAAAATCCTGCGCCCTGTTTCTCAATGGCGATCTCCATAACCTCCACTGTTTTTTTCGCCGTAAAGATGGCACAAAGATTGACATCCTGAAAAACGCCACCGTCCTTACCAACGCCGAGGGACAGATAACTGCCGGGGTTGAGACCTTGACTGATCTGAGCTCCATCATGGCAAAGGAAAAAATTATCACCAACCTTCGAAGGCATCTCAAGCAAAAAGATGGATTTCACGGACTTATCGGTAACAGCCCGGCCATGCGCCAGCTCCATGAGCTGATTAACAGCGCCGCAAAATCAACCGCTCCTGTTATCTTTTACGGTGAAAGCGGCACCGGCAAAGAGCTTGCCGCCAGCGCCATCCACCTGTTAAGCGATAGAAAGAATTCATCTTTCATCAAAGTCAACTGTGCGGCTTTAAATGAAAATCTTCTGGAAAGCGAACTTTTTGGCCACGCCAAAGGCGCCTTTGCCGGTGCGGATAAAACCAGAATTGGTCGTTTTGAGGCAGCTGATCAGGGGACGATTCTTCTTGATGAGATCGGAGACCTGCCGATTTCAACCCAGACCAAATTATTACGGGTCCTCCAGGAACACGAGATCGAAAGAGTCGGCGACCATCAACCTGTTCCCATTGATGTGCGCCTCATCTCGACCACCAATCAAGACCTGAATCAACTGATGGAAGAGGGGAAATTTCGCAACGATTTTTATTACCGGATCAATGCCATTCCTGTCATTATCCCTCCCATGCGGCAAAGAATGGAGGATCTCCCCCAGTTAATCCAAACCTTCCTTGAGCGCGGACGACTGAAAAATAATAAAGAAATTAATGCGTTAAGCACTGATGCACTTGATCTGTTGTTTTCCTATCACTGGCCAGGCAATGTCCGGGAGCTTATCAATGTAATCGATTACAGCTTTGTTATCTGCCCTGGAGGTGAAATAACCCCGGCTCACCTCCCCGCCATGTTCAGAAATTTAACGAATTTAAATATGACTCAGCATTCCGGCCAATCATTCGCCGACCGGCGTCAACAATTATTGGCCGCGCTTCATCAAAGCAAGGGCAATAAATCGAAGGCAGCCAGAATCCTGAATATCTCACGAGTAACACTGTGGAAAAAGTTAAAAAAATATAATATCACCGTCAACAAAGCAACTGGTTAACGGCTCAAGGTTAACAGTTGACAATCTTATCAATATTCGATAGGGTTTTACCAATTTTTAACCATTTAATTAAAGGAGGTAGGTATGAAATCGTTGAAGAAATCCTTTGCGTTACTTGGACTTACT
>DYOU01000140.1 GCA_020720365.1 Candidatus Elulimicrobium sp. | reverse complement strand
GCTAACCCGCTATAGAGAAACCCTTTATTCTGCGCCACAAACAGCAGCAGTCTTGTACCGCTTCCCGGACCATCATACCCAAATTTTTTTCGCAAACGCCCTCATGTCTCCGACATATCCGTTCATCGGGGCTATGTTTAATTTTATCCTTTCAAGCCGGCGCCATTGCTTTCGCATCACTGAGGTGATCGTATATCAAATCGGGGCGCAGCCAGCATTCTGCTGATCTCTTCTTTCAAGTCCGCCTGTTCCGGATTGATGCTGTCCTGTTCCATCAACAGGGCATAGATTCGTTCCTGCTCCAGAGGTTTACTGTATTCTGCCAGGGTTTTATCTTTAAGCTGGATATGAGCTGCCCAGGGAACAAAATAAGTCGTGGCTGGATAGCCCTCGTATTCCGAAATATCAATATTAAGACCGGCTATGAAAAGTAAATTTTTGTTTGTATAGTCCGAGCCACGGCGAATAGACTCCAGGGTGCGGGCAAACTCAAGCTGGATATTGATCTTAGCCGCTCGAAGAGCAGGATTACGCGAGGTGACTATGATCGGCATAAATTCAATAAGATTCCGCTCAAGCAATATAGATTCGTCTGTCTCATGAAGCTCTTCCCGAAAATAAAAGAGGTCAGTGGTCAAGAAACTCCCGATATTTTCCCCCTCACCAGCTTTCCATATATATCCGGTAGAATCGATGCGCTTCCGAAATTCCTCAGAAATTTCATAGGTCTGACTGGTGCTGATTGCCGAGACTGGGTGAATCCTGCCATTTTCATGCATCTTGACCATATTCTCCAGATTGAGAACCAGACCGTCTTTGACAGGGTGTGAATCAAAATCGATAAATGAATTTTTGGCGGTAACCAGATACGATCCCTTGTCGTCCTTATGAAGAAAAATCCGTTCTCTGGCAAAATTGTACTGCTCCAGGTACGGGGTAATCACATGGGTTATCTTGCCACAGGAGGCAGAGACGCATGTTCCGATCCTTTTGGAACGGATAAATGTGCCATAATTTCCGCTATGGGGGTCATAGCCAACATGACTTGCCTGAACAAGCACCGAATCTTCACCATGATGGGCATGGGGACCATGACGGTCTACTGCCACAATGCCGCCAACCCGGCCATGATTAAAGGGAAACGTGCCAAATTGTTTCGTCAGCAGAATAATGGGCCAGCCCTGGTTTTCATCTGAACAAAAAGCTCGAGATGGCATGATGAGCCCTTTACGAAAACCTAACGTCATGCAAAGGTTATAGAGCTTGGGGGCAAATTCCGCATAAGAAATTGCGCGGTCATCAATTCTGAATGGAGCTAATTTGCGAACAATACTTGGTTTTTGATATTTACTCTGCATTTCTGGCTGCCTCCTTCTTATTTTAATCAGGGATACTCTGAGATACACCTTAGGGGCCGTTAAGAAATAACCATTACTTTTTTATCTATTTCTTTACGGCCCCTTATGCCGTGCAAGATATGAGAATGTTATAGTTATTTATTTACAACGGCTTACCTTGCAATACGATATCATGGTAATCGATTTCCTGGTAGTCGGACAATCGATATATTTACCAAACCCCGATAAACGGGATTAGAATCCCAACTCCTTTAAGAACTTTTCGTCCCGTGACCAGTTCTTCCGCACCTTGACCCAGAGCTTGAGCAGCACCTTCTGATCCAGCA
>DYOU01000139.1 GCA_020720365.1 Candidatus Elulimicrobium sp. | reverse complement strand
GAAAGCCAGGCATCATTATCACCGGAATTGTACCCAAACCCCTCAGGACACTGACGGCCCTTGCCCTTAAGCAGATCAACACGCAGATCCGCATCGGGTTGAACCACAAAACAATCTTTAAACGCGATCGCGTTCCTCGCCTCATCTTCGCTGATCAACGTCTCGTGAACCTTCTCCCCAGGCCGAATCCCTACTACTTCCTGCTTGCACTTCGGGCCTACCGCCGCTGCCAGATCCGTGATCTTCATCGATGGAATTCGTGGAACGAATATCTCGCCGCCTTTGGTGCGCTTCAATGACTCAAGAACAAAATAAACAGCCTGATCCAGCGTGATCCAGAATCGAGTCATCCGGGCATCTGTAATTGGAAGAACTCCCGTCTTTAAACGTTCCTTGAAAAACGGCACCACCGATCCGCGGCTGCCCAGCACATTCCCATAACGGACAACCGAGAAGCGCGTCCCGGCCTCACCTCCGGCAAAGCCGGCCGCGGTAAAAAGCTTGTCCGAACATAATTTCGTAGCGCCATAAAGATTGATCGGATTACACGCCTTATCAGTCGACAAGGCCACCACACGGTCAACTCCATTAACGAGGGCGGCATCAATAATATTCATCGCGCCTAACACGTTCGTCTTGATGTATTCCTCCGGATTACGTTCAGCGGCAGGCACTTGCTTGAGCGCGGCCGCATGAATCACATAATCCACCCCTTTGAATACACGCACAAGCCGCTCTTTATCGCGCACATCACCAAGAACATACTCAATATAAGGATACTTGTGCGGACTGAATTTCTGCGCCATCTCAAACTGCTTAAGCTCATCGCGGCTGAAAATAATGATCTTCTTCATTTTGAACTGCGCCAAAAGGATCTGGAGCATTTTCTTGCCCAGCGACCCTGTGCCGCCAGTGATCAAAATTGTTTTGTTATTTAGCATAAACACCCTGTTTCTGTATCATCCGGAAATCGCCGGAGCGAACTGCCCGATCACCAGCTCATCTTTGGCCAGCACCTCTACCACATTAACCGACCGCACACCTTCAGGCATTAACCCCGCATGCTCACGGCATATCAAAACAACACCATCGGCTTGAGCCTGAACAGGATTATCGATCCTGACCAGCACACTTCCTTGAAGCCCATCTTCCCGAACGGCCATCTCAACCAAGACAACCAAATCAGAACTACCGATCACATAAAACTTGCGAACACCTTCATCATATAAGCACTGTAATAGCCGGGCAATGCTTTGGCGGATCAGCCCGATCGAATCAATGGTTTTCATAGTATAACGAACTGATTTGCTCATTTTTTCTGAAAAACCCATGGGCGTCAGCAAATACTCGACTTTTTTCTTGTTTAACTGCTGGATACGAATATACCCCTTCGTAATAAGGCGGCGGATGAGCATATTGGTCATCCCTAAGGACAGATTCATCTGGCGGGAAAGGTCTCTCTGATTAGAGCCAAGGTCTCCACCAATAATATTGATCAACTCAAATTCACGTTCGTCCATTATTCCCTAAGTATATTAAATATATATAGTTTAATGTTAAAAGCAACATCGTTCATTTAATGAACAATTATAATAAGAGCTCTTTAATTGTCAATAAAATTTGAAAAATAAGGTTCATTCGTACTTGGGGCGAAATCAAGAAAGATTGTTTTGTTCTTTCACACAA
>DYOU01000138.1 GCA_020720365.1 Candidatus Elulimicrobium sp. | reverse complement strand
TGCTTGGAGATGCTTCCGGTCAGATCATCGGCGGGGTCATGGCCGTAATCTCCGGCGGTTCTTATGCCATCAGCCGGGGTTTGGCGAAGAAGGTATGAAGGTTTTAACATCCGAAAATCCTCATTTGTATTTTCTGGATGAGCCGAGTATCTCCATCCAGACAGAGGTAACCGGTTATCATGCCAAAGGGGTGCTCATGGAGTTGATACCATCCGGCCTTTTAACCCTGGGTCAGAGCTTTTGGTGGAATGGGAGTTCATTTGTCCAGGACACGCCGGAGTGCATGAGATCATCTGCTTTTCACGATGCTTTGTGTCGGATGATATCTCAAGGATTGTTACCGGCATCTGTCAGACCAGCGGCAGATAAGCTTTATTACGAGTTGTGCAGGGAGGACGGCATGAGTTGGTTGCAGGCCAAGGTACGGTATGCTGGCCTACGAGTTTATGGAACAGTTACAAACATAGGATAATAATATGAAGCGATTAATGTTGGCTATGGCCTTTGCCCTTATGATTCCCACATTTGCACAAGCTGAAACCCCATCTCCTTATAAGGGAATAGACTTCCAATGGGAGTATGGGGATTACGCGATTCATACCGGTTTCAATATCTATCAAGTTGGCAAGACTGAACCTCTTGTGAAGATTACGGATCGGACAAAGAGGAACTATTATCACTTGATGCCATTAGTTATTGGGCAGTCCATGTGCTTCACCATGGATGCGTTTGATTCAAAAGGGAATAAGTCTACAATGTCCAAGGAAGTATGTATTATCGTACCTTTGCCAGGTGTTGAATCATTTCTGGCTTTTCCCGGTGTGAAATGATGGTCTGGATAAATGATAAGCACCACAACGCAAAATCTTACCCTCGTGAAGCGTATGGCGGGGCGATGTGCATGTGTGCAAGATGCACAAAATCCCGCAAGGACATAGCGAGACTTAATGAAGAGAAGGCTCGCATACGGGGCGCATTAATCAGGATGAAAAATGCAATGGTCGATGAAAAACGTGCCGGTGGCCCTTGGCAGGATGACATTGCAAATGACTGAGACGATCCTGAGATGGTAATGTGTCCGTCGTGTAAACAAAAAATGGCATGACACAATGGATAATGCTCAGTGCATAAGAGTGCATGGATGCTGTTTACGTTGCCGATATCAGCCATCTTGTGTGACGGTGGAGTGTGAGATTGAGCCGGGACTTGAAAAAATGAGTGAATCACTATCACAAAAACAAGAAACAGACACATTGCTACTTTCTGATACTGAGTGGGAAGAGTGAAAGAAAAAAATCAAGAAAAGCATTAATGCTGCTGATTTTAAAAACATTTGCTAAAGTGATTCTTGCGGTATCAATGGTGACTGGGCTTGTATATTTAATGTGGAATGGATTATAAAATTAATAATGGGAGAAAATAACATGAGCGAAAAAGAAATTGAGCAAGAACTTCAGGATAAAGGCTTGAATACACCACGATTATGTCCAGCAGATATTGATGCTGTTATCATTAATAAAACCTTTACTATTATGCCCAGTAAAAAGATCAAGATTTGCAATCTGCCCCTTGCCAGTGGCTTTACTGTACAGGGAGAATCAGCTTGCGGCAGTGAGCTCAAATTTATACTTGGATAACGGTCAGAAAATTAGTCGAGAAGACGCCAGAAATAAGGATAAGATATGAC
>DYOU01000050.1 GCA_020720365.1 Candidatus Elulimicrobium sp. | reverse complement strand
ATGTTTCGACACAACGAGTTACATAAAAACTTTCACCCTTAATACGAAAGACCTATAATTAATTCCGAATTCTACGTAAGAACATAAACAACATGAAATTAAATATAAATAACTTATGATCTTCTTAACGCCGACAGTATTCCACTTCTATAATTTCCCCATCCTCTCCAAGGATTTTTGTTAAATTATTCGTCAATACCGCAAGACTCTGCGTTAACCGGGCATTCTCCAGAATAATACCTTCCGGGATCTTGAGCGGAGCTGGCGCAAAATTCCAGATCGCCTTGATACCCGAGGCAACCATTAAATCCACAACCCCCTGAGCATACTCAGCAGGAACCGTAATGATCCCGATATTAATATGCATCCGCTTGGCTAAATTCGGCAGCTTAGCCAACAGCAATACTTCCCTATTAAATATCCGGCTTCCTACTTTACGGGTATCTTTATCAAAAGCGGCAACAATATTAAGCCCGTATTTATCAAAATCCTTATATCCCAATAATGCCTTCCCCATATTTCCTGCTCCAACCAGAAAAGCATCATGAGCATTATTCCAACCTAAAAACTCTTTGATCCTAATAACCAGACTAACAGTCCTGAAACCCACCCGGGCGACACCCACTGCCCCGGTAGCTTCCAGGTCTTTCCGAACCTGGGTAGGATCAAAATCAAACTTTTCAGCGATCTGAGTACATGAAACGGTCTGAAGTCCTTGATCTATAAGACTCTCTAATAAATGAAGATACAAAGGAAGTCTTTTGAGCGTGGAACGGGACACAACTCTGGGCTGGCTCATAAAACACTTCTCACAAGGACCGATTAAAACCTGAGTATTTTATCGAGAAATTTGTATCGATAATATTTTCTTCAAATATACCACATTAAACCCGAACGTCAAAAGAATTTTCCGCCCCCTGATTAATACGATTCATTCGCATTTAGAACAAAATTAAGAAAAGCCATACCTGCAGTTAGAATGACCAATTCGCCAACACCATGTATTCTATCGGCTCTTTGCTCGCGTTATAATTCGCAAGACCGATCTGTACACCTTTTAAAGACTCCGTGACATTGATCAGACCAAACTGAACTCCATGTATTTCCTTCGCATAATTCCATACTCCGCTCTGAACTCCAGAACATGAACCATTCACAAAATTGATCGCACCCAACTGTAAACCCGAGAAATTACCTCGAATAATATTAAAGGTGCTGCCCTGCACCCCCACGAAACGGCCATTCACATAATTTACAAGTCCAAGCTGTAAACCATGTAAGAAACCTTCGTCCCAATTCATAAGGCCTATCTCAACACCCGTCACCCCGCCCTTTTTGATATTGATCAAACCCAGATCAAAACCAACGGAATGTTTACCTGTATAATTCATTAAACCACCCCTCAGCCCATAGGATGAGCCATCCACCCAATTCACAAGCCCCAATTCCAACCCCTGCAGGTCGTCGTCCGTTTTATTCCATGAACCAAGGGAAATACCCGACACACCTTTATTATCTGTATAAAGAAAATTCAGCCTCAACCCGGCGATCGGATCATCCGACGGAATAAACTGCACCGGATTAAAAATACCGATCTGAACAGGCTTTGACTCTCCTGCAAAAACGAATCCAGCCGTCAACCAAAAACAAATCGCGCACAATCCAAGTATTTTTCTCATGCTCAATTCCCCCATCTCTCGTTAATGATCACTTTCTGATCCCGGAAGCTTCTCGCGTTTCTGTTTTAAGAATGCCGGAATCATCACGATAATGTTTCCCACCTGACAAACATCCCGTACTCAATACCAATAAAGGCAATGCGGCTATCAATAAAGAAACCCTTACCCCGACCCTTCCTCGATTATAACTCATCATTTCAGGTCAGCTTTCAGGTTCTTTTCTACCCATCGGGATTTTCCATCTACCACATTAGGACAATTCCAAACTTTGCCTTCATCCGTATCCAGGACAACCGCAGGCATCCTTAAATTAGCATCCTGGAATTCAAGCATCCTGGCAATATACCGTTTTTTATCCATTGGGACATCCCCATTTTGTGCCAGATCAGTCTTTACCCATAAAGGCTCTTCATCCTGAATATTCTGACAGGTCCACACAACCCCTCTGTAACTGTCCAAAACCACCGCCGGTATGCGTGTATTCAGCACCGCCCTGCCAGTCATCATAACCAGCACATATCTGCCTTGCTGAAGTTCATTGGATAAATTTTCCGCTGAAACATTGCTCACAACAAAAATCGGCATTAACATCAAACCAACAGCTGTTGCTCTCATCAAGCGTATCATTTATTATCTCCTTTTTAGAATATGCCGGACCGTTCATCACTTTCACAAACTATTCTTTATATCATATCTGTTTCTCTCTGAAAATAAGATAACACCTGCCTGCCGATCTTTAAACGCAAATTGTACTTATCCTGTAACTTCACCTGATGAAAAAACCTTCACAATATGCTTCTGCATAGCTATGTAGATTAAAATAACAGGTATCGCCGCCATCGTCAATCCAGCCATCAGGACAGGATAATCCGTACTATTAGCGCCTTGAAACACCATCAATCCCCGTTGTAGAGGCATCAGTTGAGAATCCCCTAAAAGCAGCGTGGCCAGGATATATTCATTCCATACAGTCAAGGAATTAAAAACAACAATAACCGCAATCGCCGGACGCGCCAATGGAAGCGCTACATGCCACCAAATACCTATCTTTCCGCAACCATCAATACGCGCAGCATCTTCCAGGTCATGAGGGATACGGTCAAAATACGTCTTCAGTAATAAAATACTCATGGAAAGACCCACATTGATCATGCATAGGATATACCCCATGCGGGTATTGATCAGATGCAACTTGTTCATCAGAACCACCAGCGCCACAAAAGAGCCCGGTAAAGGAATTAACATCGCTGCCATGAACATATAAAAAAGAACCTTCCTGCCAGGAAACTTCAAACGCGAAAAAGCGAAAGCAGCTAACGAAGCAATCAAAACGATCCCCGTCACTACACAAACCGTATAAATAACGCTATTCAATAAATAAACAGCAAAATACCCCTGCGTCCAGGCAATAACAAAATTACCCAGCTCCAATTGCTGAGGGATCAACGCCTTGTCTGTAAAGATCGTTTCATTAGACATAAAAGCACAACGCACCATCCAGAAGATCGGCAATAAACACGTCACAGCAACGCTCATCAAAAGAATATGAATTAATGTCAACTTGGTTAATCCAAACACAATAAATTTATTGATCTTCATGCCTGTTTGACCTTATCTGACAACTTTTTCATGATGAAAGCTACGCCAACAAGGATCATCCCGAAGATCACGGCCTGTGCGCAAGCATACCCAAAACGTCCATGACCGATCATTGAAGTCAATATTCCCGTCACCGGAACATCCGTATGATTAACCAACCCCTGATTCACCATAGAAAGAATCAGAATAAAAACCTGCATTGACCCCAGGATCGTCAGGACCATCACAACCAGGATCACCGGCAGCATCATAGGAAGAGTGATATTCGTAAAAATCTTCCATGCCCCGGCTCCATCCACACGCGCCGCCTCGTACAGTTGTTTATCGATCGTTTGCAGGCCGACTAATAGCATAATAAATCCCCATCCAAAACCTTTCCAGCTATGGACAACAGCAATAGTCGTCAAGGCGGTTGAGGGATCTCCCAGCCAATTATGCACAAGATGCGGAAACCCTGAAATAGATAAAAAATGATTCAAAAGCCCAATATGTTGCCCCTCCTGTAAGCCCGGATTCAAGATCCAGTTGCCCATCAGTCCCACCACCACCTCCGAGAGTACCGGTGGAATAAAAAAAACAACCCGATAGAACTGCCCCATACGAATATCCCGGTCACAAGCCAGAGCGAGCGCAAAAGCCAATGCATTCTGAAAAGTCAAAGCGATCAGGGTAATATAACCAGCATGAATGATAGCATCCCACCAAAGGCCATCACTCATTATTTCCGTATAATTTTGAAGGCCAATAAAATGCATCGGACCGATCCCCCACCACTCATGGAACGACAGGAAGATCATATTCAAGAATGGATAAATATAGAAAATACAAAAAATAAGAACAGCCGGCAGAACAAATAACAAACTCTGAAGGTTATTTTTCAAGATAGCAGCAGATTGAACTCTTGGATTCACTCTATTTATTCCCTTTGGCCATCTGGCGGTCTTTCACCCTCTGAACATCCCGGGCCGCCTGTGCCGGAGTCTTCTCACCAATAATAATCGCCTGGATCCCCCTGTCAAAAACCTCCATAACAAGCGGATCTTCATTCAAGGGCCAGATCGTCGGATGAGTTGTATGCTCCATCCCCTTGAAAAACTCTCCCAAAACCGGATCCACAAACGCCAGCACGGGCGGCATGGCTTCTTTATTCGATGGCAATGTATTCGTTTCCCGGGACAGAGACACTTGCTGCTGCCTGGCTGTCAGCCATTTCAAGAAAGCAATCGCTTTATCCTTATTCGGAGAACCCGCATGAACCAATAATGAAGCCCCCGCCCCTCCCCAGATCTTCAAAGAATGTGCTTTACTAAATGCCGGAGGGAGCATAACGCCATACTCCAGGCTCGGATTCATATCACGATATACATTGACACTCCAGGAACCGTTAAAAGCGAAAGCCACACGCTCCAGGGCAAAGTCCTGCTCGGCATACTTATTGCCCTTGGTTACAATACCATCAATAAAGACTCCCTTATCTCGCAAGCTGGCAAAAATAGTAAAAACCTTGATCCAGTCAGGATCCGTGTATTTGACCTCCCCACGAAAAGTCGCAAAAACCTTTTTCTCACCCATAATATTAAAAGCATAATTTGAAGCAAAACAATTGATCAGCCACAACTCTCCCCAGCCTGAAACAAAAGGCGTAATCCCAACACGTCTCAACGCTTGTGTATCCTTGATGAACCCGTCAAATGTTACCGCAGGCGAACTGATCCCCGCTTTAGCCAGCAGTTTTTTGTTATACAACATCTGCTGATTGGTCATATTAATGGGCACTCCATAAATACCAGGCTTAATCCCATAAATATTCCCTGCTTCAAACCTCTTGTCCGCCAAAGCTTTATCAAATAAACTGTTTGCCCATGAAGCACCGTTCGCTTTCATCTCATCGGTCAGGTCAGCCACCAATCCAGCCTTAATAAAATCAGCCACAATAGATTTGACACTAAGAATACCAAAAATATCCGGCAGGACATTAGCCTGGGCAGAAGCGATGATCATTCGGGAATACGCATCAGAAGGAGCAAATAAACGTACAGTAACCTGAACTCCTGATTCTTTCTGATACTCTTCAGCCAATTTAACAAGAGTATCATGTGAATCAGTCATCCAATGCCAGAGGAGAATTGTATTACCCGACTGCGAATGCTGGGAACATCCGGCAAAAAGCACTACCACCAAACAACAGCACAATATCTTTAATCGTTGCATCTCATCGCCCTCCCAATTTACACACCCAGGAGGGCTCTTAACGTTGTTCGAGCTGTTTCCATAATACCTTTGGATTTCGTATACAGCTTATCGTATTCATTACTGAAGACAGTATATTGTTCTTCAAATTCTTTATTACTTACATTATCCTTCTTCTTAGGCTCACGGATCTCTCTCCACAACAAAGAAAGCATCCGTTCGATCCGCTCGATCTGATCAATGGACCCTCTGTAATTCCTGAAAGACTTGTTATCCGACAAAGTCCCCAGAAAAGATTGAGAAATATTATATCTCCATTTTGTTTCATTGTTATCCCAACATTTAATAAGAAAATTAAGCGTCTGTTCATACGCAAAATTCCTGTTATTAATGATCAGATCCCGCAAAACAGATGTTTTAATATTAATGAACTCCGACCTCGGTCTATTGAGAGGCAACGATCTTATGCTTTGTGATATCTCAGGGAACCAATTCGCTAACAAGGAATACGTTCCATATGTATCCACCAGGCTCTTGGCACTATATTGATCTCCTGTCCTGAAATCCCCTATTACTATATCTGAGCTGATGGTTTCAATAAAAGCTCCAAGGTTGTCATAAAACTGAACGTCCGCATCGACATAGTCAATATCACCGGGTATTTGAACAATACGTTCAGCTTCCGGATAATGATCAAGCACATGCCCCCAACCCGCAAGCCATGTCTGGCATGAATCAACGGACCAGGTCTGGACAACTTCAAGTGACTTGTACCTTTCATCATTAATGAAAGAAACAGCGTCCTTCCTGATGATCGTATCCCTCGGCAGCACCACGATCGGCTTCGGATCAATCGCCTTGCATCGTTCAACTGTCCACCAAAAATACCACTCACATTTCTTATTATTCTCATACCCCATATAGGGGAAAATAATAAGCGGCTTTGAATTAATTCTTTTATGATGAAGTTCTTTAGACACGTTCCCCCTCGATCCTATCCCTTGCCCCGTTTAGCTTCCAACTGCTTGCGGATATCATAGGCCTTGTCTTCCGATACTTCAAACGTTGCTATAATATAAATTGCGATCAATGTCGTCACGATGGGGATCCCGACATCAAAAAGCCGCATATATAACAATGAGTGCGCTGATTGATTCGTTCCAAGCGCCTGATTAAAACCGCTCACATTGAGAAGTATCCCTGAAAGAAGGGAGGCCCCGGCCATCCCTAATTTCTGTATCCACCAATAAATACCGCTAAACATCCCTTCCCGGCGGGTTCCACACTGCAATTCATCATAATCGCAAACATCCGCCACCATAGACGGCACAATTGTAAAAAGTGCTCCCAAATGAAATGCCAAGAAAGGAGCGGCTATCAATAATATATATGGATTATCCGGATTGTATCCTACCCATTTTAAGGCATAACCAACAACCGCCAGGCCCATCGCGATCAAAAAGGTTGTCCGTTTACCTAGTTTCGTAGAGACCCAGGTTGTCAGGAAAATAGCACAAAACGTGCACACCGAGCTGATCGTCCCGAACAAGCCCAACAATGTACCTCCCTGATGATACATGGAATCCATAGCCGACATAGTGCCTTGCGGTTGCGCGCCACCAAAAACATAAAAGAAAATAACATACGCAGTAAAAGCTGATGCAAGCATAAATCCATTAAAGATCAGGAATGTTACTGCACAAAGTTTCACAAAAGGAAGGCACTTGAACGATGTCGCACAATTGGACCAAAGGTCTTTAAGCACATTGCCATAACCTTTTTCTTTCTTGGGTTTCGGAAGATTTCCAAACATTTCCTTACTAAAGATCGCCGGAAGAACTCCTCCGATAACAATGAAAGCTCCAACAAAAATAGCAACCGTGCGTGCGCCAGCTACAATATCCGGGAACAGGGCTTTATTATCCATGATCTTAAAGAACCACGGAGAGATGATCCAGGCAAATTGAGCAACGAAATTACTATACCCCTGCAAACGTGTCCGCTCATGATAATCCGGCGTCATTTCATATCCCAGCGCGATCCAGGGAATCGAGAAACAGGCAAAAGCAATAACAAACAAACACTGAATCACCAGAAAATACCAGAAATAATAGCTTTCAGCCTGTCCTTTATAAAGCTGGAACATTAAGGCTAACAGCAGACCCGAAAAGATCGCTCCAAAAAATATCCAGGGTTTGCGACGGCCATATTTGGTCCGGGTATTATCTGAACTATACCCGATCAAAGGATCCGAGAAAGCATCAATAAACCGCGGGATAGCCCCCAGGAGCCCCACCAACGCAGGATTCATGCCTAAGCCCAGGTTCAATACGATAGCAAGCGAACCAACAGCAGCCGCCTGCATATTATTAACAAGCGCACCTATACTATAAGCAATCTTCTGAGAAACAGGGATACGGTCTTGAGCAGCTGTAACATGATGCATTGCTTGTGCCATTAACTACCTCCAATTTAATTAATAATGAAGCCTTCAACCTGAAAATGAATGAACCTATTATCTTGAGAGCGATTCAGCACATTATTTCTTATTTTATATATAGAAATATAAAAATTAAATTATAACAAACAACTTCTGGCGGCACAATGCTATTTATCAAAACTCAAACTTGTTATTTCGTTTATCGAGAGCTTTCTGAAACGTCCTCTCCAAAGAAGCAACCCCCATTTGCAAGCTCACCACTATCTTTTGAACCTGCTCTGGTGTAAACGAGTAATTAGAACTTGCTAAATTCTCAATTAACTTGAACTGCTCCAAAGCCTTGTTCATTCTTGCCTCAGCCAAACGTTTAAACTTCTCTTCTTTTGTTTCCATCTTTCACCTCAAGTTACATGAACTCCCGCATTATTAATAATTATTCTAACAATACCTACACCATACCCATACTTTCCTGTTTCATCAACAAAACATTAACTTTTTAATGTCCAACATTTACCCGAGTATCTGTTTCAGGCCAGGGGTTTTAAAAAAAGAACCCCGCGACATAAAGCGCGAGGTTCTCAAAGAAATACAACTGAACTTCTTCTCCCGGAGTTAACGAGCTCCCCATCCAGCTCTACTGCGCGGCTGGCTTCTCTGACCAACATTCCCACGGTCCCTGCGATTCTCCTGACGATCAAAACGGTTCTCCTTACGATCGCGCACATTCTCGCGCCGGTCGCGAACATCTTCCTGACTGTCCCTTACATCCTCACGCGCATCTTTACGATCTTCAATACGATCCCATTTCCCGCCCTCATGTTGCGCATCCCGAACATCTTCCCGCTGATCACGAACATCCTCTCTGCGATCCCGCACATCCTCACGCCGGTCAAAGCGATCCTCCCGACGGTCAAAACGGTTCTCCTTACGATCGCGCACATTCTCGCGCCGGTCGCGAAACGCGGCTTTTTCACTGTCATCAATAGTGCCATCCCCATTCTTGTCCGCTTTTGTCTGCAGAAAATCCCGGCGCTCAGCCTGATCTACCTTACCGTCATCGTTTGTGTCCAACTTCTCCTTGAACTCCCCACGCCGTTCCTGCACCTTGCTCCTGGCCTCTTCGCGAAAAGCCTGCCTTTCACTTTGTATCTGTTCATGATGGGCCTTGGCTTCCTCTCGGAAAGAACCCATCTTCGCCTGGATCTCCTCGGTCGATAGCCCCTGGGATTGATACTCCTGCAAAGCCGCATCTCTCCGGCTCTGAAAACCATCCCACCAAGCCTTGTTTTCGGCCTGAAACGCTTTGATCCCGGCCTTGATCGCCTGTCCTCCGCCACTCGCTTGGCTTTCCGCAGACTGTGCCATTACACCAGGAACCCCTATCAGCATGAATATTCCGATCAACCATATTTTTCTCATAACATCCTCCTTTTAGATTATATTCAAAAGAACCATCTTCGTCGTTTGTGCAACCCTGTCAGACAAAATCT
>DYOU01000137.1 GCA_020720365.1 Candidatus Elulimicrobium sp. | reverse complement strand
GGGGCCGCTCTTTTGAGAAGGCGAGGTATAATCTTCATAAATCTGCTCACTTTCTTGTCGAGTTCCCCCGGTAAGCGAACTTTTGTCGGCACAATACAGTGTCAGCGGCCCCGCGAACATGTAGTAAATGTCAGCGGCCCCGTGAAAATGCACACATTATGGCCTTATGAAAATGGACCATTTTCTTCCGGTTTTTTCGTCGTTTTCAGATCAGTCTTACTCATTCCTCTTGCCTGTTCGTGTAAATACATCCAGTTGGCTGTTGTTGATAACAAATGAACGCCCGCGCTCATACTGAAGATACAACATTTTCAGAAGGCCGCATTTACTACAGGTTCACGAGGCCGCTGACACAATGCTTTGGGTAGCCAGCTTTCGGGTGAAGCATTGAACTACTCCCCATTGTCAAGACAAAAAATGGGCATGTATTTGGTGCATGGTCAAGCCACCTGTTTTAATGGTTCTTTACAGTAAATTTCATAAGGGGTCTTATACCCCAGTGACTCATGTATCCTTTCTGTGTTGTAGAACATGAAATATTGATCAAGGCCTCTACGGGCTTCAGAGACAGTCAGGTATTGATGAAGGTAAACCTCTTCATATTTGACCGATCTCCAAAGGCGTTCCACAAAGATATTGTCATAAGCCCGACCCTTGCCGTCCATGCTGATACGAATACCTTCTTTTTCAAGGATTCCCGTGAAATCATTGCTGGTAAATTGAGAACCCTGATCGGAATTGAATATCTCCGGCTTTGAGGTCTTCAGGGCATTCTCAAGCGTCCTGATGCAGAAATCCGTGTCCATAGTGGTGGAGATATCCCACGCCAGGACGTAACGGCTGTGCCAGTCCATGATGGCAACAAGATAAACAAACCCGTGTTGCAGGCGAATGTACGTAATATCTGTGGACCAGACCTGATCGGGATGATCTATGACCACACCTTTCAGAAGGTATGGATATTTCTTGTGATCCGGATTCGCCTTGCTCAAGTTCTTCTTCGGATAAATCGCTTCCAGGCCCATCTTATGCATCAGCCTGCGAATACGCTTCTGATTAACCTGATAAGCTTGGCGCTTCAAGCTCTCTGTTATTCTCAGAACCCCGTAAAAGGGGGTTTTTGTAAATTGCTCGTCAATCAGATTCATAAGCAATTGATTATAGCTGTCATCCCTTTGGGATTCATAATAATACGATGCCCGGGAAAGCCCTGATAATTCGCACTGGCGGCTTATTGCTATCTTTTCATGATCCGGTTCAATCATCGCCCGTCTCTCTTCAACAGGAGCTGTTGGGATTTTTTTTAAGCCAGTCCAACTCCACCTTGAGTTGGCCAATCTGACGGTAAAGCTCCGCTGTCACCGCCTCCGCTTCTTTGTCGTTCTTCTGCCTGCGATCGGAAAATACCCCGGGCAGTTCATCAACAAGCTTCTGCCTCCATTGACGAATCTGATTCGGGTGAACAGCATACTCGCTGGAAAGCTCGGCCATCGTCTTTTCCCCTTTTAAGGCTTCCAGCGCTACTTTTGCCTTAAAAGCCGCCTCGTGATTCTTGTGTATGTTGCCTGCCATAATTTCCTCCTTTTCCTCCGTTATGGCAGCCTGCCATGCACCATGTTGCCCTGTCCAGATTTCGGGGAGTATTATATTCCCTGAAAAAGGCATCGACTTGAACAGGACAGTTGAAGATTTCGAAAAGGAAC
>DYOU01000136.1 GCA_020720365.1 Candidatus Elulimicrobium sp. | reverse complement strand
ATTAAGATTTAAATTTAGGTTAAATACGATTTAAAGAACGCCCCCACCGTGATTGAATACCACAACGACATACTCGGAATTGAAGTTGATTGGATTGTTGAAAGTCAAATTGTCAGGACTTACAATACTCTGAAATCTGACATTCAGAGAGGTAAGCTCAGACGTTTACGTGTGGGTGGCAACGGTCGCAAAGCGTTGGTAGAATACGACAGTATGGATGCGGCATTGAAACAAAAGGTGGAAGAGAAAATAGGGCGGTCGCCTTATGAATTTGAGCGTTACGGGTATTTCAAAAAATACATTGTTGATGATGCCGAAGCGCGCACATTCTTCTCGCATTACGTGTTGGATGACGGCAGATACCTGACGGATAAAAACCGGCTTGAATATTACACCAATGCCATAGTGCTGAATGCCGTAGTGCAGTTTGTTAAAGATGTAAAGGAATTGCGCAGTTCCAAAGGCAACCCGGGCAGAGGCGGTGTGTGGAAAAACCTGTCGAAAATCGTAAACGAACTCGCAAGCGAATACAGGCATACGTTGCCGGCGCGCGAAGGTTCGCTCCGAAATAAAGCAACGGACTATGCCAAGAATAGTTATGAGAGCTTAATATCGGGCAAAATAGGCAGTAAGAATGCCCAAAAACGCAACGAAGATTTAGATTCGTTAATCCTGAGCCTGTATGTTACGGAAAGTAAGCCTTTTGAAGAGGATGTCTGGCACGCTTACAATCGTTTTTTGGCAGGCGACACGGAACTTTACGACAAAGAAACAGGTGAGCTGATAACGCCGGAACAATTTAAACGTAACGGCGAGCCGCTTACGGTGAGCATAAGCACGGTGCGCAACATATTGAACGAATACCGAGCAGACGCGGATAAGATGCGTAACGATTACTTATATTACAACGGCAAGCATCGCCCGCATCACCACCGAAAATCTCCCGAGTATTCGCTGTCGAAACTGAGCTTAGACGACAGAGACCTTCCGCCTTTGCTAACCAACGGCGGCAAAGTAAAAGCCTACTTTGTGTGGGATGTTGCGAGCGAGCTGATTGTAGGTTACGCATTCAGCACGGAAAAAAATCAGGCATTGTTTGTTGAGAGCATACAGTCGAGCTTCCGCACGTTGGTAAAACACGGCTTAGGAATGCCGATGGAAGTGGAAGTAGAACACCACTTGGTAAAAGAATTTAAAACGGAACTTGAAACGCTGTTTCCGTTTGTGCGCTGGTCTGCGCCGGGCAATGCTCAGGAAAAACGCGCCGAGAATTTCAATAAGAAATTCAAATATCAATACGAAAAAAAGCTGTTTCCTACGGGCAGATTTTACGCAAAAATGGAAGCGAACCGTCCGAAAGTTACCAAGATTTGGGACAAAGAAGGCATGCAAGAAAAGCATAAACGCTATACGTTCAAAGAATTAACAGAAATATATGTGCGCTTAATAGAAGAGTATAACAACGATGCGCACAGTGCGATACCGGGCAAAACACGCTTGCAAGTGTTTACGGAACATGCAAACCCGAATGCGAAAAGTTTGCCGATGCCAATCATATCGAAGTCGTTCGGGTTCCGCACCGAAACAAGTTTGCGCCGAAATCAATACGTGCGTGTGCAATATAATAACTACATGTTGCCGTCGCCTGCGATGCTTGACCGCATCAATCAGACCAAGGAACTGACAGCCTATTGGTTGCCGAACGCTGATG
>DYOU01000135.1 GCA_020720365.1 Candidatus Elulimicrobium sp. | reverse complement strand
TGGACTCTGCTTAATACCGTCCATCCGGCAAGCATGACGTCTGGAGACAACTAAGACCATATGCTGTTTCCCACGAAGGTGGCCTCGGTTTTAAGGCCAGAGTAGGCCAGTGATTATTAATCAACGGGGAGGGAAGAATCCCTCCCCTAATTCTTATCCGTTTTTTGTCAAAACCAATAGATTTTAGCACGATCAGTCAATATTCAGCATTTCATACCGTAAATCATAGCACAAAACAATGTGTGCTATGCTCGATTCGTAGGGGGAGTTGATAAAAAGATGCTTCCATTAAACCTGATTTGTTTCCTATAGCAACTTATACCACTTCACCATCAAACACTAAATGATAGCCCAATGGAACCCTACAATGCTTTGGATTGTTTTGGCACTTTCCATAATGATCTTCAGAATATGTTCCAAAGCTTGCTCCAGCGCCTCCATGGTAGACCATATGCAATTTCTCAAATAGTTCTCCCGTATATATTCCCAGAGATGTTCGACGGGATTCAATTCCGGTGAATATGACGGCTGGTAGATGATACGAATATTCTCAAATGTATCAATATCGCTGATGCGGTGCCATGCAGCCTGGTCCATTACCATCACAACCCGATAGTCTTTAAACTGTTCAGAGCATTCCTGGAGGAACATTTTCATTGCATCAGTATCAGCATAGGGGAGAATAAGAGAACAGGACTGACCGTCATGAGGACATACGGCGCTGAATACATGGGTATACTCTCTGACAATGTGGGTGGGTACAATGGGCCGTATTCCTTTTGGCGCCCAACAGTGGGCAGGATCCGATATCCTTCCGAACCGACCCTCATCCTGAAAGAGGAGCTTTATCGGTCGGGTGTCTTCTTCGCCGAAGTTCTTCGCGGTGGCTGCCACCAACTCCGGGAGTTTTTTTAAACTCTTCCTGTTTCTCTTTATCTGCTTTAGGGTGTTGAGACCTTGGCATTACTTTTCGCCATCCATGCCGGTGAAGGATATCATAGAGATAGTCTTCCGATACCCCCTTCCCTATTTTTTCTTCTATATGAGACCTTACCGCGTAGGCAGTGAGAATCTTTCCCTTCTCGGCTTCCGACCGGATCTGTTCCAGCAGATAACTCTCTTCATCGAGTGTAAGCAGTCCGAATCGTCTTCCCCCTCGACCCTGCAAGAGAAATCCGTCAGGACCTTCATGGTTATAATGGTATACCCATTGGTGGACAGTTCCCTTCGTGGTTCCTACATATTCTGCAACAACCTCAGAGGATAATCCTTTACTGGTAAGAAAGATAGACTGCCATCTCTGGAATTGCTCCCGATCAGCCGAGGCTTTCATCTTTTTCTTTAACTCATCCTGATCGAGATGGTTCATTAACTTTGTCGGTCGCATTACTACCTCCTTCGTTGAGATGATAGAAGGAGTATATCATATTAGATTATCGTATGTTAGCGAAATAGTATGAGATAGTATTTTGACAAAAGTCAATTGGTGATAAATATTGATAATTTGCTCATAAAGGTGTAGGCTTTTACCCTATTAAAATTGCGCGGAGTGGCTGCTATGATGAAAGTCCCCATTACACGGGAAGGATATGAAAACCTTAAAAAAGAACACGAATATCTTCTCAATGTGAAGAGACCCCAAATACTCAACTTGATCGAAGAGGCGAGGGGACACGGGGACCTTTCGGAAAATGCCGAGTATGATGCGGCCAAAGAAGCCTTCCAGTTCCTTCAGA
>DYOU01000134.1 GCA_020720365.1 Candidatus Elulimicrobium sp. | reverse complement strand
GGTGCGCGGTAGGGTCGCCGTGGCCCCCCAGGGGGGGCCGCCGGTCGCGACGGTGCGGGCGACGGCAGCAACGACGGTCCCGGCCAGAGCGGTAAAGCGATAGAGTTTGTTGGTACGTTTCATGTAGATAGTTTCCTCTCTTGTTGATATACAACAGGTGTTTTTATTAACTGAATGAATAGTGGGGCATGACGTATGAATTTTTTATAAATATTTTGTAACTATTCAGCAAATTTTATTCAAGGATGAAAAAAAGACTATTAATTTGAATATGGCATTGTAATTTATGTCGCATGAATCGCGACGATATTAGAAAACTAATCGAACAAGACCCGGAAGCGGTTATTGATTTGATTGAAAAACTATTCGCAAGAATTGAAGAGCTCGAACGGCGTCTCAATAAAGACAGCCACAACAGCAATAAGCCTCCATCGAGTGACGGATTGAGCCGGAAAGAAAGGCGGGCACGTGACCATAAAATCCGCAAGAAACGCGGCGGACAGAATGGTCACGAAGGCAGTCAGTTGAAGATGACGGCGAACCCTAATCACATAAAGGTACACAAAGCGGTCAAGTGCAATCGCTGTCATGCATGCCTCGACGGCGTTGAAGTGAAGGGATACAAGAAAAGGCAGGTATTCGATATTCCCCGGATGCCGATGGAAGTGACGGAACATCAGGCAGAAAAGAAGGAATGTCCGTATTGTGGAGCGGTTGCAACAGCTGAATTTCCGGAGGGTGTCACGAGGCCCGCGCAATACGGAACCAGAATCAAAGGGCTTCTCACCTACCTGAGCCAATATCAACTCATTCCCTATGAGCGGATTAGCGAGTTGGTGGAAGACCTGTTTGGCATGAGGATCAGCAAGGGTACGATATATAACGTCAACCGACAGGCATATGAAGCGGGAGCGGACACGGAGAAGGCCATCAGGGAATTGCTGAAGATAGAGCCGCTGTTGCATGCCGACGAGACGGGGGTTTTCTGCAATGGATCGTTGAAGTGGCTGCACGTGGCATCAACTGATAAACTGACGCATTATCATATACACGATAAACGCGGCAAAGATGCTATTGATGAGATCGATATCGTTCCAGGGTACCATGGGTATCTCATGCATGATTTCTGGAGACCATATCTTTCGTATGACTGCAACCATGTGTTCTGCAATGCTCATTTATTGAGGGAATTGAAGGGCATTCATGAGGATTACGGGCAGAAATGGGCGGCCGAGATGATTGAGCTTCTCATGTCGATGAAAAAAAAGGTCGATGCTCGCGCGACACGGTTAAACAGCACTACGATTGACGTATTTGAAGAAGCGTACACAATGATTATCGGAAAAGGACTTCGAGTGAATCCGTATAGGGATGATGGAACGGTCAGGCGGGGAAGAAAAAAGAAAACAAAACCGCGAAATCTTCTCGAACGGTTAAGAGATTACAGGAAGGGGATTACCGGATTCGTGTATGATTTTTCCATACCGTTCGACAACAATCAGGCTGAGCGTGATTTGAGAATGGTCAAGGTTCAGCAGAAAATATCCGGCTGCTTCAGGAGCATGGAGGGCGGTATGTTTTTTGCCAGGATTCGAGGGTACATTTCGACTGTGAAAAAACAGGGTGCAAATGTCTTCGAATCTTTAGAAGGACTCTTTGAAGACAGGCCTTTTATGCCTGTATGTGCTGAATAGTTACCATTTTTCAATAATGCTTCTTCCTGTCCTACATAAGCTGAATCTGCATATATTTC
>DYOU01000049.1 GCA_020720365.1 Candidatus Elulimicrobium sp. | reverse complement strand
AAATAGTATAAGTGTTGTATTATAGTATCGACCGATAGTTTATCAAGAATACTTTAAATAACAGACGTAACAGAATGGAGATATATGGCACTTATTGAATCTATAAAAATCCCTTTAGGGACAACAATTCCGAGTTTTAGCCTGCCGGATCCTTCTGGCAAATTATACAGTACTGATTCTTTGTTTGCTGAACGGGGTTTGCTGGTTGTTTTTACGTGCAATCATTGTCCGTACGCTCAAGCCCTATGGCCGAGGGTGATCCGGTTGGCGGATTATGCCAAGGGAATGAGAGTTGGTGTGGCGGCGATCAATCCCAATATTAATCCTGATTTTCCGGACGATTCTTCAGACAAGATGAAAGAATTCATTATAAGAATGTCGATAATCTTTCCATATCTGGTTGATACAGATCAGTCAGTGGCCAAGCTTTTTAAAGCGCAGTGTACGCCAGATATTTATTTGTTTAATAAAAACAAAGAGCTTGTTTACCACGGTCGTATTGATGATAATTGGAAAGATGAAGAGGCTGTGACCAGAGAAGACCTGAAAGAAGCAATGAATAATATGGTTTCAGGGCTTTCGCAGGAAAGACGTCAATATCCATCTATGGGTTGTTCGATCAAGTGGGTCTTAAAAGATTAGAGATGGAGTAAGACTATCTATAGGCAGGAATTGTTTTGGTTGTCATCATTGAAAAGGCTAGGAGCTTTGTTATAATATCCAAAATTCTATAATTTGATAGAAAGGTTTATTTTATGTTAGATTTGAAGTTCATTCGTGAGAATCCGGATCTTGTGCGTTCGGGGCTGCTGGCAAAGAATGCGGCCGGACGCCTTGATGAATTATTAGTCCTCGATGAACAGCGTCGTGTGATTGCCATGAAGCTTGATGATTTAAAGGCGGTGAAGAATGCGGCTAACGATGATATTTCTCGATTGATCAAAGAGAAGAAGGATCCTAAAGAAAGAATCCTTTCAATGAGATCTACCGCGGCCGAGATTGATGCGTTAGAGCCGGGACTTAAAGATTTGGATGAGAAGATCAGTAATATTCTGCTTTTTATACCGAACCTTCCGCATTCATCTATTCCTGTCGGTGGTCCGGATAAGAATCGAGTTGTTCGCACATGGGGGGAGATCCCTAAGTTTAACTTCAAGCCGGTGGATCATATTGCTTTGGCAGAGCGGCTTGATATTATCGATTTTAAACGTGCTACCAAGATTTCAGGAGCAAATTTTATTTTATATAAGAAAGCCGGGGCTTTGCTGGAACGGGCACTTATTAATTTTATGTTAGATCTTCACTCAAGGGAGCACAAATATGTAGAAGTTCTTCCTCCGGTTCTAGTGAATGCGGCCAGTATGCAAGGGACAGGGCAATTACCAAAGATGAAAGATGATATGTATCATTTGGCTGGGGATGATCTTTATTTGATCCCGACTGCTGAAGTTCCTGTGACTAATATTTATCGGGACGAAATTCTGCCTGAATCGGAACTGCCTATTTATCATACCGGGTATTCCTCTTGTTTTCGTCGAGAAGCTGGCTCTTATGGTAAAGATACACGTGGTTTAATGCGGGTACATCAGTTTAATAAGGTAGAGCTGGTTAAGTTTGTTAAGCCGGAAACATCTTATGCGGAACTTGAGCTTCTGGTAGCGAATGCTGAGAGAATTTTCCATTTATTGAATATTCCCTATCGGATACTTGAGTTAGCATCTGGAGATATTAGTTTTTCGGCGGCTAAATGTTATGACATTGAAGTTTATGCGGCCGGGTTGGATAAATGGCTTGAAGCATCGAGTTGTTCAAACTTTGAAGATTTTCAAGCACGCCGGGCCAATATTCGGTTTAAAGGTAAGGATATGAAGAAACCTGCTTTTGTGCATACGTTAAATGGTTCTGGCGTAGCAACGCCGCGTACCATGATCGCGATCCTGGAGAACTATCAGCGGGCAGATGGATCTATTGAGATCCCGAAAGCTTTGCAGCCATATACTAATGGCCTAACCGAGATTACCTTATGACAGAAGTTGCGTTGATGACTTTCAAATTTGTTCTGGCGGTTGTTTTATTGCCGTTAGTTTTGGCCTCGACACTGGCTTTGCAGGGGCAAATTGTTGAGTTGGATGCAGTCTTGCGGCATCATTTATGGGTGGGAATGGTCGGTTACCTTTTATTAAAATGTTTTGTGTATGATTTTGATCATGTTTATCGTTTTGGGCAGGGAATGGTGACTTTTTGTTTTCAATTTCTTAAGCCATTGGTAAGTGCGGCTTCTTTTGTGATCCCGATCTACACGATCTTTGTTTTACTGGCGTATGCGTTGATGTCCGCGATGGGGGTATTAGGTGACTGGAAAGATTTATTTTTTGTATTAATATCAGCGACGTTTTCAATGCATATTATCCTTACAGCTCAAGATCTTTACGAGAAAGATACGGTTGTTGGCAAGCCCACGTATTTTTTTGGGATGCAGTTGATTTATATTGTTGATATTTTTATGATGGCTCTCTTAATGAATGCAATTGTACCAGACTTTTCTTTTCCTCAATTCTTTAAAGTCTTGAGCAGTACATCGTTTGATATTTATCAGATGGTATTTATGCAGCTTTTTGGCTTTCGTTGAAGATTTTATGTAAATTTTTTTCGGTTGCGGAAAGTTAGAAATAAAATATACTTAAGCAAGTTTTTGACTTGATATTGTAATTGATTTTAGGGAGAGATGTCTGAGTGGTTGAAGGAGACGGTCTCGAAATCCGAAACGGCCCATCTTTACAACCTGTTCAATTTAAACGTTTTTCAAGACTCCCGATGACAATCGGGGGTTTTTGTTTTTGGACTGCTTAAGACTAATTGAGACAGATAGGACACTGAATCGTCATAATTTGGACACCAAATTTTCTGAAATGGCGGGGGATATGCTAAATCTGGCAATTTGTAAATCACTGATTTTTCGTGGTTTGCAAACGGCTTTTTTATTGCCTCTCAGCCGAGCGAACATCCTCGAATTGCCCTCGAAGTTAAACAAGCGATAAATTGGCAATATAAGAAATAATATTCTATATTTATACTATTACAAAGGGGATTCGTGTGTCCAACAGGATGGCAGGGGCATGAGTAGATTGTTTGTTAAAGGTTATTTTTGGAAGAAGATCTTTTCTGGGCTTATGGCATTCATTTTTGCCGTGGGATCTGTTGGGACTTCGTATGCCCAAACCGTGCCGATGTCAGCTCCCGGGACCATGGTGTCCTTGAGCGCATCTTTCGCGCCGCCGTTATTGAAGGGCGTCAAGGTTTACCCGGACAATCCCTTCCGACTCGATTTCATTCTCGACAAAGGTAATTTTGATGACTCTACCGAGCTGTTGAAGTTAGAATCAACTCGTCTGATCAAGTATTTTCTAGCCTCGATTACTGTTCCTGAAAAAGATCTTTGGGTCAACCTGTCTCCTTATGAGAAAGATCGTGTTATCCCTGATGCCTTCGGCGTGACGGAAATGGGACGCGATCTTTTGGCGCAGGATTATATGCTCAAGCAGATCACGGCAAGCGTGATCTATCCGGAAGGCGAGGTCGGCAAGGCGTTCTGGGCGAAGGTGTATACCGAGGCGCAGAAGCGATACGGCATGACTGACGTTCCGGTCGACACTTTCAACAAGGTTTGGATAGTGCCAGAGAAGGCCGTCGTCTATGAGAGCAAGGACTCGGCTTACGTTGTCGAAAGCAGGCTCAAGGTCATGTTGGAGGAGGACTACCTCTCCCTTGAGAAGAACATGATTATAAAAGATCAGAATGCGCCAGCGACCAACAAGCTCGGCTCCGACATTGTCCGTGAGGTCGTGATCCCTATTCTTGAGAAGGAGGTCAATGAGGGAAAGAATTTCACTCAGTTAAGGCAGGTCTATCATTCGTTGATTTTGGCGGTCTGGTTTAAAGATAAGGTTAAAGAGAGTATTTTCGGCAAAGCCTATGTTGACCAGAAGAAGACTGGCGGTGTCGATATTGAGGACAAAGCTGAAAAAGAGAAGATCTGGGCGCAGTATGTCGAGGCGTTCAAGAAGGGGGCGTACAATTACATTAAAGAAGATTTTGATTCGACAACTCAACAGACAGTGCCAAGGAAGTACTTCTCAGGAGGCAATGCTTTCTTTCAAATTAGTGATGTAGAGGAAGTGTACGATCAAACGACATATAGCGGGCGTTTGCCAGAAGATGTATCAGATAGAGCGATGATTGTAACAGCGAATTTAAATTCGGTAGATAGTGCCCAGGAGGACAATAACTCTAAGCCTTTTAATGAAGGTGCAGGTTTGGAACATTTTATTGAAGTATTGGATTCGTATGGACTGGGTGAAGTCGTCAATACCAAAATTTTACGGCACGCAGATACGGCTGGCGGAATTAAAGTCCTATATGTGAGAACAAATCGAGGTGAATATGTTCTTAAGCAGTACCCTTTTGTGTTGAGTAAACAGAGCTTATTAGATGCGGATGCTTTTAATGAAGACTTGCGTCAACAAGGATTGCCTTATCGGCTTCTGAACAGGATACAAGCTAAGAATGGTCAAGATGATGTTGTCTTTGAGAATAATACCTATGTGCTTTATGCGTGGGGTGGCAAAAATCTCAAGCAGATGGATTTTTCTGTTGATAAGAATCTTGAAATAACGGCCCGTGTTCTTGCGGATTACCACACGGCTTCGTCTCTTATCCAGAAAGCCCCGCCTCAGCAGATTTCGGGGAATTATCGGGTATCATTTTCCCGACCGAAGGAGTTGATAGATGAACGTTCACGGTTGATTCAGGCCGTAGTATTGTCGAATAAGATAATTCCAACAAGCGCTCGCGAATTATTTTTATCAGACGGCTATCAAGTGATCTTGGGGCAACATATTAAAAAGTTTGTTGAAAACTTTTCTGCGGATCGCGATAAGACGCTTGAAGAGATCCCCGTTCACGGCGATTTTTATTCTCGGAATATTCTTGTCGATGAATCCGGGGTTCCCGTTGCCCTGATTGATTTTGACGATGTCCTGATGGAAAGCAGGCTTTTTGACATCGCGCATAATTTTGTATCGTTTTTAATAGATTTAAGAAAACAAAGGAATGTCTCTCCCGAAGACGTAAGAGATTTAATGGGGCATTTCTTGAGGACATATATCTTGGGCTTGAATAATGTTCAGGGACTTTCTGATCAGGAGATAGATGCACTGAAAGGATATATTAGAGGAAAATTGCTTTATGAAATATTTTTAAGAGCCAATCTTTTAACGAATGTCGATCAGGGCTCCTATTTTAATACTTCCCCGGGAGATTCGCGTTTCTTCGGCGAATTAAAAGGGATCTCTGATATTCTAGAAACTTTAGATCAGGTTGATTTTGTACCGCTATCCGGATCATTACAGGATGCTTCCCGAGCAAAGAATGTTGTTAGGGAGGTGCTAGCCCAGAATATGCATTCTGGAAAAGATGTTTTGCTTCTTTCGATCGATGATGTTGTTGCTCAAGTGCCTCAGCAGGCCACATTAAGTCCGGGATTAATCAAGGAAGCATTTTATGCTCAGATTGGTATAAAAGTTCGTCAAAGTCTGGCGCAAATGCGGGAATTAGAGCGTGCCTCAGAAGAGACATTTGCTTCAGATCCTCAGGGAGCGGCGGGCAAGTTAAGAAAGGCTGTAGATTTAATGGAGCGAGTCTCAGCTGCCAGCGGGTTTGAGCCGTTTTATGTTAAGGAATACGCACGCCTTAGTTATAAATTGGAAGAAAAGATTTTCTCAAGGGAAGAGTTGATTCCTAAGGATCGGCATGATCAGATCGTTCTTATTCCAACGCATAATCGGGCGACTTCTTTAATTGATTTATTAAAAAGCCTGGAAAATGAGCTCAAAACGTTCTCTTTTGGCAAATATGATGAAGATCATAAATTGATTTTTGTTGTTATCGAAGACAGTTCTGATCCGCAGGTTTTGGCAGAAAACAGGCGCACAATTGAGCGATACCGTAGTGCGCTCGCTGCGTTATCCCCTAACTATGATTTGCAGTATTGGGACGGGACTAGACAAGGGAAGCTAATTGAAGAAATCAACGTGAATACATATAAAGGGCAGTGGGATGTCAGGAACGTTGTCTTTTCTAAAGTCAATGAAACGGGTGTTAAAACAAAAGGATTTGCGGGTGTAAGAAATCTGGGCTTAATGATCGCTCGTGATCAGGCCAAGGCTTTTAACAACCCCGACCAGACAATCGTGACATGGATTGATGATGATAGCCGATGGGGCACAACAGTTGCCCATCAGGACGGCACCAAAGAATCGGGGGTGCGTGCCATCAATTATTTTCAAAAGACACAGGAGGCTTTCTCTGGCAATGTCGGAATTCTTTTGGGCGGGACAACGAATGATTCTGTAAATGGGGTGGCCCAGTTAAGCACAGTTGAAGACTTGTTGGATATTTTTAAACAAGCGAAACAAGACGCTCGGCCCGATTCTTTATTGCAGTCGTTGAATTCTTTCTCTGAAATTTCTCGTGGCAGGTTTCCCTTAAGAACCATTTCTTATTGGCCACAAGATCGGGATGCGAGTGATGACGGTCATATCAGAGCTGTTTTTACACGACGCTCAGGCGCAGGGAACAATGCATCATTTTTAGTAGGAGCATTGGCAGCGGCAAGTCCGTATATGCCGGTATCAAGAGGTGAAGACTTATTGAAAAATATTCTAGACGCAGGGACATTGCCTCCAGCGTTTGAAGTTGCTAACACAAAGTTCAATCCTATTGATCACCATCGGCTCTCAGGCCGTGTGGATATCCGTCAAGAGCTTTACAGCCAATTCTCAGGCATCAACCGTGTGCAGGCATTTGCGGCACTTGTTAAGAATTTGTTGTTGTCTAATGGTGTTCGGAAGTCTTTGTCCAACAATGATATTTTTCTTAATTTGGAGCATATCCATCAAATCACCCTGCGGATGTTGGATCAGCTTGAAAGTCCGGAGAGATACCTAGGTTTTGCTGAGTGGCAAACAGCGGTAAAAGGTAATTATGGTTACATCAATGCCAGCATTGTTAAGGCTCAGATAGTGGCTCAGGCTATTCGACAAAATGGATATTTAACCGATTCCCAGTTTTTTTGGGTCACTGATCCGAGATTTGCACCGGTTCTTAAAATAATTGACGATGATTTTGTAAAAGTTTTTGAGAAGGAAAGCCCTGTGCCACAGATGGAGGAAGAATACGCGCGTGCAACGACGAATCCCGAGCTTTATCAGGTTTTTCTTGAAGACATAAGAGAATATGGACGGAATTTAAAACAATGGCGCAAGCTTGGGAATGAAGATCATTCTCAGGGGTCAGCGATGTCCACAGGGATATATGAAACTTCTCGAGGACGGCGTTACTCAGCCCTTATCAACATTAGGGCAGAAAATGAATCAGGGCAGGAGGCGTTGGCTTATTCATACATGAAATTTGGTGAACCTGCGGTTATCGCATCTTTTTCAGGTCAGCTTACGGAGCAGATTCGGAAAGATTTGGGGTCCGGCATTAATAGCAACAAAGAGGAATGGTTGGTTTTAAGTCCTGCGGGATATGGAGTCCCCAATGCCGCGTTTTTGATGGCTCGACAAGTTGCCGCGAATTTAGGATTGTCTCACATGACAATGTTTAGACCATCACAAGGATTGCGTGAAAGCCTTTGCAGGATGACCCAATGGGGTCTGGCAGAGAACGGTTCAATTGTCTCGGATTATGAGACAAAGCTTGCGCATAGAAAGGTCATCTTTATTGATGATGGCGTGCTAAATGGCACGGTCATGGATTCATATATTCCGCATTTGTATGAATCTGGCGTCGAGTCGGTTTCACCTTATGTTGTGGCAAAATTGGAAGGAATTGGTCCGTTTGAGAAGGTAATTGATCTGCAAATACTAACTCGATTGGGAATCAACTCACTAGTGAAGATATTAAACAATAAACAATCTGTTTGTACAACGCGTATGGTCAAATACAGTTTGGAATTAAGGCCGCATCAATTTGATGAATTTTTGAGCGATTTGACTTTGGAAGCAAGAATCAATTTGTATCTTTATGCTGTTGAATATTTTGATGGTCACCCATTACCTAATCTGGATAAACTTGCGAATTCTATTTTAAAAGAAACGGCCATCAGCTTGCCTAAAATAGAGCAATTGAGCCGAATAAATTCTCGTGAGTTCTTTGAAAACGTCATCGAATTGGTTAGGAATAGAGATTTCAGGGTTTCGGCACAGGACATTCAAGTTATTGCTTCCGAAATAAGTGGTTTTATGAAACGCGCTGTTAAGGATGAGATCAAGCTAGTTGTTTTTGATCTTGATAAAACTCTCAATCATTCAACGGCATATTATGAAGCCGTAAGGGAGGCTTCAGTTGAATCTATTAGCGCCAGGTTGTCTATAAAAAAGAAAGAGGTATTGTGGCGTATTAGCTTGTTGCGTGATCGGTTGAAAGCAGATGGTTTTCCGTTGCGGCAACACAATATCGCGATTGAATTTGGCATAACGCCGGAAGAATTGGATAAGGAAATAGCTAGGCGTGTTGATATCGGGAATTTTATTGTTGCCGGCGGTCTTCCTGATGAGTTTTCTAAGCTTAAATCGGCTGGGATAAGAGTGGCTGTTTTGACCGAGTCCCCACGTGAGCAAACACAGGGGGTTTTGCGAGCATTAGGAATTGATCAATTGACGGATGATATTATTATCGCAGGGGAATTGGGATATCATAAACCTGAAGAAGCGCTTTTCAGGGAGGTTTTAAATCGTTTTGGTGTTCAGCCGGGCGAAGCTGTTATGGTCGGAGATAGCGAAAGGCTGGATATTGCTCCGGCTAGGAGTTTAGGTATGCGGACAATTTTTGTTGATTCATCGGCCGACATCTTAAAGATAGTTGAAAGGGTTTATGCGTCCACCACAGAAAATACTGGTGGTATTGATTTAACTCGGGACAAGATGAAAATTCAGGTGAGAGGCGCTGAGAGCGACGGTCAGTTTAAATTTGACCAAGCTATGATTCAGCAGCTGCAGAACGCTTCCGGCCTTACGCCGGTCATTATTGACATCCAGCCAATGACAACGACCGTGCCGATGTTCTTGGGGCTCAAGGACAATGCTCCCACCGCAGGACAGTTGAGCATGAGATAATCTTCTGTAACATTACCCACTTGTAACATATGTAACAGTATGGTATATTTGTGTTGAACCAAGGAGGTTCTTATGTTGCTTACGATCGATTCTCGTAAACGGATCCCATTAGGGCGGCTTCTCGCGGATGATGGTGCGGTTTTTTTTGATGCGTCTGTTGTTGACGGGAAGATCATTCTTGAGCCAATGCGTGCGGTGCCCGATAAGGAGGCTTGGCTTTATAAAAATCCTGAGGCCCTGGCGATGGTCCGTCAGGGATTGAAAGATGCCGGGGAAGGGAAAGTAAAACCATACCGTTCTTTAAAACAAAAGAGTGTGAATAAATAAGTCATGTTTGAGATTCTTCTATCAGATACGGTGGCTGCCCAGCTGGATCGATTGCGTGCTGATCGAACTTATGCTGCCAGGGTTAAGGCTGTTGAGAAAACACTCGATTTCTTGGAGCATCCACGACACCCTGGACTTCAAACACATGAGTTCACCTCTTTGCGTGGGCCGCATGGAGAAAAGGTCTTTGAGGCTTACGCACAGCAAAATACTCCGGCAGCATATCGTGTGTTTTGGTATTATGGCCCCCATCGTCAGCAGATTACCGTTATTGCCATTACGGCACATCCTTAAAACAGGG
>DYOU01000133.1 GCA_020720365.1 Candidatus Elulimicrobium sp. | reverse complement strand
TTATTCCTTCTAACTCGCCACCGATTCTATGACTGAAGTATGCCCGATAAAAATACGATTGTCAACCCGGGCACCCAAATTAGGCAAAAATATTCTTTGTTTTATCCGAGAAAAGCTTAAGCAGATCACGTTGACGATCTGAAAGCTCAATTAATTTGTTACGTTGCTGGGGATAAATCTCGGCCTCTTCCCAATGTTGTTTTGCTACACTCGCCGCAGGTCCGAAAGTCACTCTCGACGCCTCTAATCTGACAACTAAATCAGACGCTCTAAAAAGAAACACAGAATCAACTAGCCATGGACGGACTCTATCAAGCGGCGTCGACTGTTTGGGTTTTGGTTTAGGTTTTGGGCCGGTCAAAACAAGATAATACTCCGGGCGGCCAGAAGCATCCGCATTAATATCCAGCGTGCCTTCCCGCATCGCATACCACTTGATATTGACCGAACGTCCTTTCAGCTCACCGTCTTTAAATTTACCGTCACTGCCCTTATTATTAGCTAATGGTTCAAGATCAATCTGAAATATCCTGGACGCAATGAATTCTCCTATATGCCCAATAGCCGCTGGCCGATCGATCAATTCTGTAATAAAGACTTCATTCTGATTTCTTTCTTTTATATAATTTGCTAATACTTTTAAATCATCCATGCCTCTCTCCTTTTAAATAAGCGCGTTGAGCTTCAACATAATATCGATCATCGCCTGAGTATCCAGCTGGCAATATTCTTCCAGACGCTGTCTCACCACTGCACGCTCTTGTGCCGGGACATCATGATACGTGACCCGGTAGAATTCCTGACTGGCCCCTTCGCCCTCCGAGATCGCCATACCTTCATACCCTTTGCCCGTAAGGATGGGCAAAACAACCTTGATCGACGCGCTGCCCTTCTGATCAGGATGGTAGTAATGAAAAGACCGGAACGGAACCAGCAGATCAACCATACGGTCAATAACATTCCGTATCCAGACGGCGTCATCAGGAAAACTGACAGCCAACTGCTCGAGCACATTCTCCTCAAAGGTCTGGTTATAAACGATCACCGTGCCGCTATCGCCGATAAGTCGTTTTAACTCTTTCAAGAATGCAGGCCGGGGATCCTGCGGGCCCTCCGCCAGAAAAGAATAATGCTGCGGCGACTCCAGCCCCTCGGCAATAACATGCAGAGAAAACTGAAAGGGTATCTTCTGGTATGGCCGCGTGCCGTCAAACAGCGATACCGCAGGGCTGATCGTTTCAAAATCCATAAAATACAGAGGCCACTTCAGCTGAGCAAAGAAGCTTTGCAGGGCCGGTTTGTCGATATGGGCGCTGTTCTTGACGACAGCTTCTTTTTGAATACGCTGAATGGGTGTAAAGGGAAACGTCTCGGGGATATCCGCCATGGCGACAGTGCCCTGATCCAGCAGATCAAAAGCCTTCTGTCCGCAACGGTATAACTCAAACACACTGCGCGAGGGCAAGAATGCCCAGCATAGCTCTTTGAGCGGGCATTCATAAGGCTGATTGCATTGCGGACCGATCGGAACATCGGGCTCTTTGGGATCCCTGATGATCTTAAGCATAGCGGCAACATTATCAGGCACACGCGCTATTTCCACATCCACCGGCCCGGAAACATCCTCTTGAGCCAGAAACTTTGACGCATCCATATCGCCCTGACGCACATATTGATTATCAATTCGCATCAGCGAACAGCCGGTGATCTTTAAGCCAGCTTTTTCGCAGACATGCTTTTGAAACGCGACATCCTGTATATGCGCATCCG
>DYOU01000132.1 GCA_020720365.1 Candidatus Elulimicrobium sp. | reverse complement strand
ACGGTCATCATCGACGAGTTCCAGGAGTTCTACAATATCAATTCATCAGTTTATTCCGAGGTGCAGAAGCTTTGGGATCTGAATAAGGCTAAGAGCAAGCTGAATGTTATTTGTGTTGGGTCGGTTTATTCCTTGATGCATAAGATATTCGAAGGTTCTAAAGAACCACTTTTTAATAGGGCGGACCGGATGTTCATGATCAGGCCTTTCTCAGTCAAGACTACGGCCAGCATCCTGCGTGATTATAAGGTTAAGGATCCTGCCGTGGTGTTCAATTATTTCCTTTTCACCGGCGGGAGCCCGAAATATATTGATTTGTTAGTAGAGAATAAGGCTTTTACGTTTGAAGAGATTCTCAATTTTGTGGTTGAAGCAAATTCTCCGTTTTTAAATGAGGGCAGGAATCTCTTGATCGAAGAGTTTGGTAAAGAATATGGGACATATTTCTCTATTCTTGAGTTGCTCTCAGTGGGGAAGACTGGCCGGTCTGAGATCCAGTCCATTCTGGCGTCAGATATCGGCGGTTATCTTGAGCGTTTGGAGCGGGACTATGCGGTGATCGAGAAGTATAAGCCGATAAATGCCAAGCCTAATTCTAAGTCCCAAAAGTACCGGATCACGGATAACTTCTTGGCATTCTGGTTTCGGTTCATTTATCGGAATCGGTCCGCGGTCGAGACCGGGAATTTTGAGTATATCCGGGATGTGATCCGGCGCGATTATTCGACGTATGCCGGTCGCGTCCTTGAACAGTTTCTTCATGCTTTATTTGCGGAGACTGGGAAATTTAATAAGATCGGGTCTTATTGGGAGAAGGATCACCAGAACGAGATTGATCTTGTTGCCATTAACGATATGAAGAAAGAGTTGGCCATTGCCGAGGTTAAGATGAATAAGGACCGGATCGATCTTGCGGGGTTAAAGCAGAAGTCCAAGTCCTTGATCGCAACTTATCCAAAATATAAGGTCGAGTGGCAGTCGTTGGGGTTGGAGGATGTTGATCGGTTGATCGGTTAATTATTGAGATTTAGCAGAGGGCATGGGACTTTATTACACCATGATGTAATAAAGTCATGACTTTTCTTCACCGTTGCGCTTAGTATTTGATTCTTGGTTATGTTGATGACTTAAGATGTGGCTTTTGATAATGCCAGGCTTTGATGGCTGTCTTTCCGTCGATACCAAGGCTTTTGCCGATACTGAAAGGAAAAACGTTATGAGCTTGAAAGGCCTCGTATTATTTTATTTCTTTATGATTTCATTAGGCATGCTTTCTTTTTCAAGCGGGTCAGCATATGCTCAGGAATCCAAAAGTACAAGCATTTCGAACAATGCATCGTCTGTACAAAGTGACAAGTTGTGGGTTGGTCGTGAATCTAAAGTGATCATCATTACAGGGAGTGCGTCAGGTTTCGGGAAAGCGGCGGCTGAAAGACTCGTTGCCAACGGACATATTGTTTACGGCGGGGACATCAATAAAGAAGACAATAAATATCTGGATAAGATCGGTGGAACTGCTTTGGTGATGGATGTCAGGAAGGATAATCAGGTTCGGGCAGGCATTCAAAGAATTTTGAAAGAACAGGGAAGGATTGATGTTTTGATCAATAACGCCGGCTATGGAGAATTTGCCACGATTGAGAATATTGCCATGGAAGACCTAATAAACCAGTTTGATGTGAATGTTTTCGGATATGCGCGTTTACAAACGGCGGTTTTACCAATTATGCGGAAACAACGTTTCGGACGGGTTATTCTGGTGTCATCCGGTTTCGGAAAGTTTTCCATGCCAGTGGCAGGTTGGTATGCGGCCACAAAGCATGCTGTCGAAG
>DYOU01000131.1 GCA_020720365.1 Candidatus Elulimicrobium sp. | reverse complement strand
GATAATGCGTCAGTTTATCAGTTGATGCCACGTGCAGCCACTTCAACGATCCATTCAGGCTGTCGATTTGATATTTTTCAGATCAAAATATATTCAGGCTGTCGATTTGAATGTCAAAAACGTAAAATGAGTTGCGAAAAAGAACAAGAAGAAAACAATTGAAACATGAGAACATTCAAACAACCCAACAGAGAACAGCTCTTAATGCTGGCGACGGTAAACCTTGAGAGCGTTGCGCCAGTGGGGAGCGTGCTACGGGCTATCGATGAGCTGGTGAACCAACTCGACACCAGCGAAATTGAGATGTGCTATGATTTAGATACGCCTCAGGGTGCGAAACCGCTTTATCCAAAAACGATGATAAAGGTAGCCTTGTATGCGCTGCATAACTGCCGGTTTTCATTGCGCAAAATGGAAGCCGATACACAGCACCATCTTGGCTATCGGTGGCTGACCGGGAACGAGACGATCGATCATTCGACGATGGGAAAGTTCCTTTCCCGGTTTAAGGCGGAATTGCCTGAATTACTGTGCCAGGTAGCCATGATTGGGATAGAGCATGAATTGATAGACTTCGAGGTATTGAGTATTGATACGGTGAAGATACGGGCGAATGCGTCCTATAAACAGTTTCGGACCACTGAGGCGATCGAAAAGGAGAAGACGAAGCTCAAGAATAGGCTGGCAGATCTGATTGAGAACTCATACCGAGAGGATGAAGAGGAGCACAAGGCGCTTCAATCAAGGTTAGAAAAACTTGAAAGAGCGAAGGAAGTGTTACAGAAACGGATTGAAGAAAAAAGCGTCGGGAAAACTGAACGGGAACGGGAAGATGTTGAAAAGAAGGAGCGGATCAACGTAACCGACCATGGTTGCAGTCTCATGCAGCAGGCGAACGGCGAGAAAAACAGCGCCTTTGCGATAACCGTGTCCTCAGACAGCGCGAATGATTTCATTGTACATGTGAAAGTTCAGGAGAATCCAAATGATGCCGAAGCGCTTATGCCTGCCGTTGAGGGAAGCAGGGAGACTGCCGGAGGCCGACATGACGTGGTCAACGCGGACGCCGGATTTGCGTCCATAGAAAATCTTGAGCGTCTTGAAGAAGACAACCAGTTTGCCCTGATACCGGATCGGCGCCATGAGGCCGAGGTCAGAGGAGAACTCTCGAAGGGCGAGTATGATCGTTCAAAATTCACCTTTGAGGAACAAAGGGATTGTTATATCTGTCCACAGGGAGTTGAGCTTGGGAGAGTTGCCGCCGTAGTCGTTAATGGCAGGATTCAGCATCGCTACGGCAATAGAAGCGCATGTAAAAATTGCGATCATCGAAGTCTGTGTACCAAAGGATCGCATCGGATAGTAAGTCGCGACTCGAATGAGGCAATAAAGGAGCGGATGCGGGAAAGACTGTCTCGCGAAGAAAACAAGGAATTGTATAAATTACGCGCACACTCTATCGAATCGCCTTTTGGACAAATCAAACACAATTTGAAGTACCGAATTTTTATGCGTCGAGGCCGTGAAAAAGTAAAAATGGAGATATCTCTATTATGCATGCTCCACAACATAATGAAAATAGGACGAAAGGCGGCTTGTGCCGCCTAAGAGGAGAAGATGCACATAGTAAAAACTGCTATCGGGTGAGACTGGTTGTTCAATCGGCATTTTCTTTACATCGTGCTAGAGAATAATTGTAAAGCTGATATATTTTGATCTGAAAAATATCAAATCGACAGCCTGAATGGTTCTTGAAGAATTGCTCGGCGAGACGGGACGCGATATCCTCGAATCGATGCAGAATCAACCCCGATAACGGATTCGGACATTGATCACTTTATGATTGACATGCCGTTGAAACGTCCGTACTATGTCTCATCG